>JAHJPT010000326.1 GCA_018819685.1 Alphaproteobacteria bacterium | reverse complement strand
GTTCCTGACCTTCTGGGGCAAGCCGCGCTGGGCCGACAGCGAGCATATCCAGCATGCCGTCCATGCGGGGCACGACGAGCCGGAAGATCGCAATCCGGCGATCCAGGAAGATTCCGGCCACGACGTGCAACATCATGTCCCCTCACCCAATTACGAAGCGGGGACTGCGGGCTATCATCCGCACGAAAGTCCGCTCACGATGCTGATCCCGCTGGGGGGTTTGGCGCTCGGCGCAATTTTCGCGGGCTGGGTGTTCAGCCATGCCTTCCTCGACGATGCTGGATTCTGGCAGGGCTCGATCTTCTACAACGAGGCGCTGATCCACGAGATGCACGCGGTGCCGCTGCTGGTGAAGCTGGCCGCGACCATCGTCATGCTGATCGGTCTCGCGATCGCCTGGCTGGCCTATATTAAGGACACCTCCATCCCGGCCAAGGCGGCCGACCAGCTCGGTCCGGTCTACCGCTTCTTCTACAACAAGTGGTATTTCGACGAGCTCTACAATGCCATCTTCGTCCGGCCCGCCTTCTGGTTCGGGCGCCAGTTCTGGAAGCTCGGCGATGTCGGCACGATCGACCGTTTCGGTCCCGATGGTGCGGCCTGGGTTGTCCAGCGCGGCAGCGTGCTCGCGCGGCGGGCGCAGAACGGGCTGGTCTATAGCTATGCGCTGGTGATGCTCCTGGGCCTGATTGCCGCGATTACCTGGGTGCTGTTCTGATGGATTTCCCGATCCTCTCGCTGATGTTGCTGGTCCCGCTGGTCGCCGGGATCGCCTGTCTGTTCCTGAGTGCGCCCGCGGCGCGGCTCACGGCGCTGGTGGCGACCCTGATCGACCTCGCGCTGGGTGTTCTGCTCTGGGTGAACTACGATATCGGCGGCGCCCAGTGGCAGTTCACCGAGCGCGCCGAACTCTTCGCGGTGTTCGATTACGCGCTGGGGATCGACGGCATCGCGCTGATGCTGATCATGCTCAGCGTCTTCCTGATGCCGATCTGCATCCTTGCCAGCTGGCAGGGCATCACTCGCCGCGTCGGCGAGTACATGGCCGCTTTCCTGTTCATGGAAGTGCTGATGATCGGCGTCTTCGCCGCGCAGGACATGTTCCTGTTCTACATCTTCTTCGAGGCCGGCCTCATTCCGATGTATCTGATCATCGGCGTGTGGGGCGGGGACAACCGCATCTACGCCAGCTACAAATTCTTCCTCTACACGCTGCTCGGCTCGGTGCTGATGCTGATCGCCATGCTGTGGATGGTGAATGTGGCGGGCACCAGCAGCATTCCGGTGCTGATGCAGTTCGATTTCGCGCCGTCCGCGCAAACCTGGCTGTGGCTGGCCTTCTTCGCCAGCTTCGCGGTCAAGATGCCGATGTGGCCGGTGCATACCTGGCTGCCCGATGCGCACGTCCAGGCACCCACCGCGGGGTCGGTGATCCTGGCGGGCGTCTTGCTCAAGCTGGGAGGCTACGGTTTCATCCGCTTCAGCCTGCCGATGTTCCCCGAGGCATCGGCGCAGCTTTTGTGGCTGGTGTTCGCGCTCTCGATGATCGCGGTGATCTACACCTCGCTGGTCGCGCTGGTGCAGCACGACATGAAGAAGCTGATCGCCTATTCCTCGGTCGCGCATATGGCGATCGTCACGGGCGGGCTGTTCGCCTTCAATGTGCAAGGCCTCGAGGGCGCGATGATCATGATGCTCAGCCACGGGCTGGTCTCGGGCGCGCTGTTCCTGTGCGTCGGCGTGATCTACGATCGGCTGCACACGCGCGAGATCGACCGCTATGGCGGCCTGGCGATCAACATGCCGCGCTACGCGCTGTTCTTCCTGTTCTTCACCATGGCCAGCATCGGTCTGCCCGGCACCAGCGGCTTCGTCGCCGAATTCCTCGCGCTGGCGGGCGTCTATCAAGTGTCGACCTGGGCTGCTTTGGTGTTGACGACCGGCATCATCCTGGGCGCCGCCTACATGCTCTATCTCTACCGCCGGGTCGCCTTTGGCGTGCAGAAGAACGCCGACGCCGCCGCCATGCCCGACCTGTCCTTGCGCGAATGGGTCATGCTCGGCCCGATCGTGGCTGCGGTGCTGTGGATGGGGATCTATCCCGAAAGCTTTCTTGCGCCGATGCGCGCCGATATCGCGGCGCTCGATGCGCGGCTTGCCCGCGCGGCGCCCGCAGGGGACTCGCGGCCGCAGGTCGGCACGCCGCGTGCGCATGAAGCCAATTATATCGAGGGCGCCCATGGCGCCGGTGCAGGCGCAAGCGAGGGCGCCCATTGATGGATTACGCAGCTTCCTTCTACATCGTCGCGCCCGAGCTGATCCTGTCGGCCGCGGCGCTGATCCTGCTGCTGGTCGCCGCCTGGGTGCGCGACGCGGCAAAGTTCGTCACGATCGCCGCGGTCGTTGCGCTGTTCGGCGCGGCCTTCTGGACCGGGCACCTGCTGTTCGATCCCTCTTTCGCGCTGAGCGCCGATGCCTTCGGCGGGCTCTACCGGATGGACGATTTCGGCAGTATCGCCAAACTACTGATCTATCTCGCGACCATCGCCTGTCTGATCGTCACCCCGCGCTATTTCGAACACCGCAGCGCCTATCGCGCCGAATATCCTGTCCTGCTGCTGCTCAACGCGGTCGGCATGGGGATGATGGTCTCGGCAGTCGATCTGATGACGCTGTATATCGGTCTCGAACTGTCGAGCCTGTCGTCCTACGTTCTGGCCTCGTTCCTGCGCGACGACACCCGATCGAGCGAAGCTGGTCTCAAGTATTTCATCCTCGGCGCGCTTGCGTCGGGGATCATCCTCTACGGCATGAGCCTGGTCTACGGCTTCTCGGGCACCACGCAATATCTCGGCATAAGGATCGCTTTCGCCGACGGGCTCTCGACCGGAGCGCTGTTTGGCGTGGTCTTCGTGCTCGCGGGTCTGGCCTTCAAGATTTCCGCCGTCCCGTTCCACATGTGGACACCCGACGTCTATGAAGGTGCGCCGACACCGGTTACCGCCTTCTTCGCCAGCGCCCCGAAGGTGGCGGCGGTGGCGATGCTGGTGCGCATGGCCGTCGAGGCGTTCGGGGCGCAGACCGATGCCTGGCAGCAGATCGTGATCTTCGCGGCGCTGGCATCGATCGTGGTCGGCGCGCTGGGGGCGATCGGTCAGGATAATCTCAAGCGGGTGCTGGCCTACAGCTCGATCAACAATGTCGGCTTCATTCTCATCGGCCTCGCGGTGGCGACGCCCGAGGGCATAAGCGCCGTGCTGGTCTATCTGGCGATCTATGTCGTCATGACCATCGGTGCATTCGCGGCGGTGCTGATGCTGCGCGATCGGGAGGGCGAGCAGCTCGAGACCTTCGGCGACATCGCCGGCCTCTCCACGGTACGCCCGGTCGTGGCCTGGGGCGTATTGCTGCTGATGTTCAGCCTTGCGGGCATTCCGCCGCTGTTCGGCTTCTGGGGCAAGTTCGTGGTCTTCCAGGCCGCAGTCCAGGCCGATATGATCGTGCTTGCCGCGATCGGTATCGCCGCGAGCGTCATCGGCGCGTTCTATTATCTCAAATTCGTCAAGGTGATGTTCTTCGACGAGCCGGGGCGCGACGCCGAGAGGCACAGCCCTGCAGGCCATTGGGCGGTGCTCGGGATCTGCATGGTGATTGTCTCGCCGCTCGGCTATCTGCTGACGCCCTGGCTCGGCGCGGTCGCCGATCGCGCTGCCGCAGCGCTCTTCATCGTCGTTTGATCCGCACCCTCCCGCAGACCGGCTCGACCAATGCCGACCTGCTCGCGGCGCTGCGCGCGGGCGAGCGGGTGGGCGAGGGCGATTGGCTGGTGGCGGATCGCCAGACTGCGGGGCGCGGGCGCCAGGGCCGCGACTGGTTCGACGGTGCGGGCAATTTCATGGGCTCGACGATCGTCCGGCTGAGTCCGCGCGATCCCTCTCCCGCGACGCTGGCGCTGGTCGCCGGGGTAGCGATTCACGAGACGGTGCTGCCGCAGCTGGCCCAGCCTTCGGCGTTGGCGATCAAATGGCCCAACGATCTGCTCTATGCCGGAGCCAAGCTCGCAGGCATCCTGCTCGAGCGCCAGGACGAGGCGATCGTCGTCGGGATCGGGGTGAATCTCGCCGCCGCACCGCAATTGCCCGATCGCAAGACGATCGCGCTCGCCGAACTCGGGCCCGCGCCTGCCCGCGATTTCTTCGCGCGGGAACTCGCCGTGCGCTTCGCCTCCGAGCTCGAGCGCTGGCGCACCTACGGGCTGGAACCGCTGGTCCGCCGCTGGGAGGCCGCGGCGCATTCCGCAGGCACGCGGCTGACGGTCGCTCCCCCCGGCGAACCGGCGATCACCGGCGCCTTTGCGGGCCTGACCCCCGAGGGCGCACTCAGCCTGCGCTTGGACAACGGGTCGCAGCGTGTCATTCACGCGGGCGACGTGATGCTCGCCAGTTAGGAAATGCCCATGTTGCTCGTCGCCGATGTCGGAAACACGAACGTCGTCTTCGCCCTGTTCGAAATGGACGGGAAGGGAGGGCGCACGATCCGGACCCGCTGGCGGATCGCCACCGATCCGCGCCGGACGGGCGACGAATACGCGGTCTGGCTGCTCCAGCTGCTCCAGATCGAGGGCTACAGCCGCGACGACGTCGACCGGTTCATCATCGGTTCGGTGGTTCCGCGGGCGATCCACAATCTGACGCTGTTCGCGCGCAAGTATTTCGACGTCGAGGCGATCGTTGCCGGGGCGGGCGAAGACGGCTGGGGCTTCGAGGTCGATGTCGAGGAGCCACGCTCGCTCGGCGCCGACCGCGCGCTCAACGCCATCGCCGCGCACGCCCGCTACCAAGGCGATCTGATCCTGATCGATTTCGGCACCGCCACCACCGTGGATGCAGTGGATTTCACCGGCGCCTACAAGGGCGGCATCATCGCTCCGGGGATCAATCTGTCGCTCGACGCGCTGGTGGGGAACACCGCCAAACTGCCGCGCATTGCCATAGAGAAGCCGCGCAGCGACAGCGTCATCGGTCGCAACACCGAGGATCAGATGCTGATCGGCGTTTTCTGGGGCTATATTGCCATGATCGAAGGACTTGTTGCCCGGATGAAAGCGGAAATCGGAAGACCCTGCAAAGTGGTCGCCACCGGCGGACTCGCGGTCCTGTTCGACGATCACACCACCCTCTTCGACCATGTCGACAGCGAGCTGACGCTCGAAGGCCTGGCCATTCTAGCAGATCGGCACATATCTTGAAAAAAGACTTCACCCCCGAAGACGAATTGCTGTTCCTGGCGCTCGGCGGTTCGGGCGAAATCGGCATGAACGTCAATCTCTACGGTTGCCGCGGTCGCTGGCTGATGGTCGATCTGGGGATGACCTTCTCGGGAGGGCAATATCCCGGCGTCGATCTGGTGTTTGCCGACCTCGACTTCATCGAAGAACGCGCCGACACGCTCGACGGGATCGTGCTGACCCACGCCCACGAAGACCATATCGGCGCGATCCCCTATTTCGCCTCGGAACTGGGCGTGCCGCTCTACGCCACTCCGTTCACGGCCGATCTGATCCGCCGCAAGTTGCAGGAGGCGGGGTTGGTCGACGAGGTGGAACTCAACATCATCGATCACGATCACGGCCAGTTCTCGGTCGGCGCATTCGAGGTGACCTATATTCCCTTGGCGCACTCGATCGCCGAGGGCCATGCGCTGCTGATCGACACGCCCCATGGCACCGTGTTCCACACCGGCGACTGGAAGCTCGACGAGGACCCGATAGTGGGCGAGCCCACCACCGAGGAAGAATTGCGCGAGATCGGCGAGGAGGGCGTGCTGGCGATGGTCTGCGACAGCACCAATGTCTTCAACCCCAAGCCGAGCGGTTCCGAAGGTGCCGTCTATCGGGGCCTGCTCGAAGAGGTCCGCAAGCACTCCGGCCGCCGCGTGCTGGTCACGACCTTCGCCAGCAATGTCGCGCGGCTGCACACGCTGGGCGAAGTTGCGCGCGAAACCGGCCGCCAGCTCTGCGTTGCCGGACGGTCGCTCGACCGCATCATCGAGGTGGCGCAGGACAATGGCTATCTACAGGACCTGCCCAAGCCGATCGACTTCGACACCGCGATGGGTCTCCCGCGCGGGGAGGTGCTGATCGTCGCCACCGGCGGGCAGGGCGAACCTCGCGCGGCGCTGGCGCGGATCGCCGAGGGTAATCATCCGATCGAATTGTCGCCAGGCGATGTGATCCTGTTTTCCAGCCGCCAGATTCCGGGCAATGAAGTCGCGATCGGCGCGATCCAGAACAAATTGGCCGAGAGCGGGATCGTGCTGGTGAGTGGTCGCGAGGGCGAGATCCACGTCTCCGGTCATCCCGGTCGCCCGGAACTCGAAGCGCTCTACGAATGGCTGCAGCCCGAGGTGCTGGTGCCCGTCCACGGCGAGGTCCGCCATATGCAGGAGCAGGCGCGGCTCGGTCGCGCGCACGGCATCCCGCATTCGGTCTATCAGAAGAACGGCGATGTGGTTCGCATCGCTCCGGGCAAGCCGGGCAAGATCGCCGAGGTTCGCACCGGCCGTCTGCTCCTCGATGGCGACATCATTCTCCCCGCCGATGGCGATGCGATCACCATGCGTCGCCGAATCGCGCTCGACGGCGTGCTGATCGTGGCGCTCGACGAGCGCCTGCAGCCGCGCATCGAGGGTGTCGGCCTCCCGTTGGACGAGGATTACGACGCATTCGTGGCCGAAGCGGAGGCCGATGTGGTCAAGGCCATCGCTCGCCTGAAGGGCAAGTCGCGCCAGAATCGCGGAGAAATCCACGAGGCCGCGCGGCTTGCCGCGCGCCGCGCCGCACAGCGCTGGTCGGGCAAGAAGCCGCAGGTGCGCGTGCTGATGCCGCGCGAGGCTTGACGCCATGCAGTGGACTTCGATCGTCGCGATCTATTTCCTCGTCTGGGTGATGACGGCGTTCCTGTTGCTGCCCTTCGGGGTTCGGACCCATGACGAACTCGGCGTGGAGAAGGTGCCGGGCCAGGCTGACAGCGCACCTGCCAATTTCCGGCCCGGCAGACTGATGCTGCGTGCAACGGTCATCGCCGCCGCGCTGACCGCGCTCTATGTAGCCAATTACGAGTCCGGGTGGATTACCGCCGACGATCTCGATTTCGCCGGAATCGGCAGAGAAGACTAGGCTATTCGCGCAATCGTTCGATGGCTTGAGCCAGCGCAACGTAGAGCTTGCCGATATCCGAGCTCAGCACCGTCACCCCCAGCGCATGCCCGTCGCGGGTGGACAGCAGCGTGCGCAGCATAGCCTCGAAATCGTGGATGTAGCGGCTGACATGCTCGCGGAAATCCGGATCGGCGTCGTAGATTTCGGCGATTTCGCGTGCCTCTGTGTTGTCCAGCAGTCGCACCGCGCGCCGCGTGAAGATACCCCGGTCGCCCCGCAGGTATGACGTCCACGCCCGATCGGTGACATCGGTCGACAGAGCCTTGCCGATATCGATGGCGTTGGAATTGAGCGATTCGGTGATCAGCGCGACCCGGCGGCTGAAATCATTGTCGACCTGTTCCTCCGCCATTTCGCGCGCGCGGCTGACCCGATTCTCCAGATTGCTCGCCAGCTCGTTCACCTTGATCAATTGATCGCGCAGGAACAGCGCCGCCTCGCGGCTTGCGGAGGTGGCGCGGTCGCTGGCCTCGTCGAGCGAGCCGATCGCCGCTCCGGCGCGCTCTTCCACCGCGCGGTCGATCGCCGCCGCGCTGGCTTCGCCGACCCGGTCGGCCAGCTTGCGAATGCGGATCGCCTGTTCGTCCTCGACCGCAACGAGCGCTTTGCGCGCGCGTTGTTCCAACTCGCCGATCGCCGCGGTCAGTTCCTCGCGGGCCCGCTCGGCCACGCTGGCGTTTTGCGCATCGAGATTGTCGAGGCGATCGCGCAGACTGTCGAGCGCCTCCGCCTGCTCGGCGATCGTACCCGAAAGGCTTGTGCGGAATTCGCCGATGGCAGCGATGGCTTCGCGGCTGTGTTCGCTCGCCAGATCGACGGCCTCGGTGAGCGCGGTGCCCGCCTCCCGGGCTTCGTCCATCGTCGCCCGCAGGCGATCGGTGCGCCCTTCGGCATCGGCGAGGCGGTTTTCGAAACCGGCGATCGCTGAGGGCAGATCGTCCTTGGCATGGCGGGCGCTCGCCTGGATCAATTCGAGGAGCCGCACGCTGGCATCGGTGAGTTCGGCCACGGCATTGTCGGTGCCGTCGAGCGAGCCGCGGCTCTGCGCCAGCGTGTCGCGCAGATTGGCGACTGCGAGAGCGAGAACGTCTCCGGTTTCGCGACCCTGATCGGACACCGCGCCCATCTGCGCGCCGAGTTCCGCGATTCGCTCCGCCAGCGCTTCGCCCTGTTCGGCGAGGGTGCGGATATGCACAGCCTGCCGGTCGCGCCGGTCGGCCAGCGTACGGTCGAGTTGGACAAGACGCTCGTCGAGCGCCGCCAGGGCGGCGTCCTCCAACCCGGCCAATTCCTCACGGCGTTCGGCGAGGCTTGTGCCGAAGGCCTCCTCGCGTTGCGCGAGACCGCGGTGGGCATCCTCGGCCTCGGCCACAAGCGCGGCCAGCTTGCGGCTGGATGCATCGCGCGTCCGGTCCTCCATCCCCGAAACCTCCTCGATCACCGAGGTCAGCCGCTCGTGCAGTGCATCGATCTGGCTGCGCCATGCCGCCAGTGCCGCTTCCTCGCCATCGCGGACCGATTGAGCGGTGGCGGCAGCGTCGTCGCGCAGTACCCGGACCCTGGCGCGCAGATCGACGAGGGCGGTGTCCTCGTTTTCACGCTGGGCCTGCGCAAGTTCGTTCATCTCGCTCCGCAAGGCGGTCGCGCGTGTCCGGATGTGGGCGAGCGCATCGATCTCGCGCGTGTCGAGCTCGGTTCGGAAAGCTTCGCTGTCGGTGCGCAGTGCCGCGAAGCGTTCCGAAGCTGCGGATTCGATCTGGTCGAGCCGCGCAGCAAAATCGTCGAGCGCACCTTCGATCCGCCCCCGCAGCGACCCCACCTGCCGTTCGCTCGCTTCGCCGAACTCGTTGAGGCGTGAAAAACCGGACACCAGATCGTCGAGTTGGGCTGTCGCGGTGCGGCCCGCGCTGCCGATCTGGTTCGAGACATCGCGCGCGGAGGTGGCGATGACGGGGAGGTTGTCGCGCAGCCTCGCCATGTTCTCCATCGCGGTGGTACTCACGTTGGCGATCGCTTCGACCTGAGCACCATTGTCCTGCACCAGCTCTTGCAGGTGGTTTGCATGTTCGGAGATGCGTTCGCTCGCCGACCGGCCGAGGAATTCCAGCTCGCGGCTCTGCGTCGTCAGAAAATCGCGCGCCATGCTGAGTTCGCGATTGATCCTGTGCAGCCGCTCCTCGAGCCGCTGAGATTCCACGCTGAGTACCCGCGCTGCATCGCCGAAGCGATGCGCTTCGCGTGCCGAGGTGCGCATCGCCAGCAACCAGACGGCCAGCACCAGCAGCACGGGTATGGCCCAAGCGGAGATCCAGCCGATCCATTGCTGCGCCGTGCCGTCCGTCAGCATGGTGGCACGGTTGGCCCAGCCGAAAAATGCTGTCCAGCCCAAGATGACAAGTATCGCCGCGGCAGGGATTAGCCAACCAAAAGCGTCGCTTGAAGATGCAATCTCGACCTCTTCGAGATCTTGTTCAAGCGCGTATTCCTCTACGGGAGCACCACTCTCCGCTTCCTCCTGGACGAGCGTTTCGGAAGACGGTTCGGATCCGTCCCCCTCGATGGCGCGAATATGCGGACCTGTGTTCATGTCTCGAAACTATCACACAAGTGCCGGGGTTAAACCCTGTTTTAACCACGGCCCGATTAGGGATTTCGCATGGCATTCCAATCAGGGCCCTTCGAAGCCGCACTGGCGGCCGCCGCTGGCGACGACGGGGCGCTCCACGGCGAACTGCGGGCGGGGTTTCTGGAAGGCGCCGAACGCCAGCTCGATCTCATGCACCGCGCGCGCTGCGACGCGAATTGGCAGATGGCGGCGCGGCGGCTGCATGCGCTCGCGGGCGGGTTTCATGCGACGCAATTGATGGCTTTCGCCGAACAGGCGCGTAGTGGCGCGCCCGGCGATCCCTCGATCATGCGAGAAATCTCGGCGCATCTGGACGAGATTGGCGGGCGGGTGAACCGATAGCGGCGCTTTGAGATTTGGCAGGCGCTACGCTTGTCCCTATCGTTCGCGGCCAATTGCGAACTCAAGCCGATCCGGGGAAACCGCCAGTTTTGCGCATCGCCATCCTGACTGCCCTTGCCGAAGATCCCGACCAGCGCGGCCGCAAGCGCGCGTTCCGGATATTCGCCGGACGAACGATCCTGTCGCATCAGCTCGATTGCGCGATCGACCTGGGCTGCGAGAGCGTCGCCTGCCTGGTGGGCGGACTGGGACAGGATGTCATCGCCTGCCAGCATCGCGCCGAAGCGGTGGGTGTCCGCTTCCAGGCGATCGAAGATCTTCGTCGGCTGTCGGGGCTGGTCAAGGCAGGCGACGATGTGTTTGTGATCGCCGACGGTCTGCTGCCCTCTGCCGAAGAGGCCGTGGGGCAGCTTGCCGAACGGCCAGCGGTGCTGACCTTTCCGGTTGATCCGGCGCTTCGCCTGGGTTTCGAGCGGATCGATGGCGAGCGCGCATGGGCGGGCATGCTGCGGACACGTGGTCAGGCTGTCGAACGGCTGTCCGACCTGCCGCCGGACGCCGACGCCGCCTCGGCGCTGCTGCGGATCGCTCTGCAGGCGGGAAGCCGCCAAACGCCGCTCGATCCGGCGCTGCTCGCGAATGGCGACTGGCTCCAGCGGGCCGATCAGGCGACAATCCTGGCGCGCGAGAAGCGCTGGATTTCCGAGCAGGTCTCGCCGGTTTCCTTTGCGGCACCGGGTCTGGCTACGGCGGAGCGGATCGGCGGCCGGTTGGCGCGCGACATCGTCGGTACCCGATTCGAACGAGTTCCGCTCTTCGCTGCGGTCGGCGCAGGGGTGCTGGCCGGGCTGCTGGCGGTTATCGGCAAACCGCTGGTGGCGCTGTCGCTGGGAACGATCATGGCTGCGCTGCTACCGCTTGCCGGGGTGGTCCAGCGGTTGGGACGCGTGCCGCGCAATCGCGCGAGGCGCTTCGGTGTCGATGCGACGCTCCGCGCTGGCGCCGACCTGCTGCTGGTCGCCCTGATTGGCTTGAACATGCCGGTCCAAGGGCCCGACTGGCTGCGCCTCTTCATTCCCACGCTTCTGTTCGGCCTGCTGCGGCTCGGCGAGCACCTCACGCTGCCTTCCGAAACTCGGGGTCGCCCGGCCAGCTGGCATGCACTCTACGCCGACCGGATCGTTCTGCTCGCCCTGCTGCTGCCCGCCGCCTTTTTCGGCATCGCCCAATTCGCCTGCGCGGCGCTCTCCCTGCTCGTGCTGGGCTCGCTCTTCCTCCGCGATGCAGGAGAGCGCGAGCTAACGGCGGGTTAACCACGCCATGCTACGCGCAACCCATGATCGAGCCCCGACCGATGGCTGAAACCGAGTGGCCCGAAGGCGACGCGCTGCGCGTCGCGCTGGCGCGGGGGGACCGGGCGCTGGGCCGGACCGCTCCGATTCTAGGGCACCTGCTCTCCGCGCGTGATCAGTCGCTGTTCAGCGACGCGATCGTGGCCCGAGTCCGCGGTATGCTGATCCATCTCGCGTGGCAGATCCTGCGTATCCAGGCCGAGGCAACGGGTCGGAAGGGGCGCGAGCAGTTCGCCGCCGAACAGGGGGAGTCGCTGGCCGAGCATTTTTTCGCAAATCCCCTTCTGGTGGCGCATTGCCATGCGCTCGCGATGGAATGGCGGCTTGCCGCGGCGCTGGAAGAAGAGGGCGCGCTCGACCCGGTGCTGTCGCCGCTCATGCAGACGCTGATCGGACACCAGGACACGCAGATCGCTAGCGCCGCGATGGCCGCGATGGCCGCGCAGGCACGCTTTGCGCAAGCACAACGGAGGATGGAAATGCCGCTCGCGGAGCTCCCTGGCGATCTGCTCCATGAAGCGCTGCTCGCCTGGCGCAGCTTCAACCGCGACGAACGCTCGGATGCACTCACGCGAGCCGAAGGCAAGCTGCGCTTGGATTTCGACGAGCGGGCGGGACGGCTGTCTCTGCTCGGCCGCTTGGTCACGACGCTGGGGTCGGGCGCCAGCGCTGCGCTGGCTATCGATCAGGGCGGGGTGGCGCTGTTCCTGTCCGCGCTGGCGCTGCGTTCGGGACAAAGCCGCGACATTGTGGCGCTGGCGACCAATGAGCAGCAGGCTGCGCGATTGGCGCTGTGCTTGCGCGCGGTCGGCCTCAAGCCTCAGGAAGTCGAAGCGCAGTTGTTGCGTATCCATCCACACGAACTACCGCCGCAAGGTCTCGAACAGATCGGCACGCGCGAGGCCGCGCAATTGCTTGCGCAGGCAACCAGCCTTGGCCTGGTCCGGGACGGGACCTGAACGATGGCAACGATGGGAACACGCTATCTGGCGCATGGCATGGTCGATGCCGAGGGTCTGTTGACCGCAGCCGACGAGCCGCTTGCGGGACTGCAGCACGCCTGTGGCGGTGACATCGGCGGAACGGTCGCCATCCCCGAGCTGCTGGCTCTGGTCACCAAAGCTCAGCGCTACGGCATGCGATTGGCCCGGCAGTTCTGCGCTATCGATGGCGAGGAGAGGATTACCGCGTGGGTGGAGATCGAGCCGACCACCGCGACGGACGGTTCGGTGGCCGGTTGCGAACTGGCGATCGTCTCGTGGCAGACCGAGGAGATGCCGCGCGAAGACGAGGTCGAAGCGGCCCGGCGGCGCAGCGAGATCGCCCGCAATCTGTCGGATCTCACCGCCCGGCTCGATCCCGATCAGAACGTCCTCTCGGTCGAAGTCGATGCACCCGACCTCACCCGGCTGGAACTGGCGATGCAGGGCGGTATCGGCCGGCCATGGACCGATTTCGTCGATTTCCCGGGGAACACCCACCTCCAGCCGCTACACTGGCGGCTGCTCGACGGTGCAGAATGCACGGTTGAGGGATCGAAGCGGAGCTGGACGGCGCATCTGGAACCGCTCGGCCAGCCCGAGCCCGGAAGTGCGGGCTTCGTGCTGCACCTTTCGGCGAACAAGCCGCTCGGCTTTCACGAATTTGACCTGGGCGAGACGAAAACCCCTGACGCCCCTTCGCTGGGTAGGGATATCTCCCCGGTGTTGCGCCAACCGATCAACCGGATCATCGCCAATGCGGAGACCATCCGCACGAAGCTCGCCGGGCCGCTGGCGGAAGAATACAGCGATTACGCTGCCGACATCGCCAGTGCCGGCCAGCACCTGCTGTCGCTGATCGACGATCTGTCCGATCTCGAAATCGTCGAGTCGGAAGATTTCGTCACTGCCCCCGACCGGATCGATCTGGGCGACGTGGCGCGACAGGCCTGCGGGATACTCGGGGTCCGCGCGCGGGAAAAGGGCACCACGCTGGTTCCGCCGGTGAAGGGCGAGGGGCAGCTGGCGATCGCCGAATTCCGCCGGGTGCTGCAGATCCTCATCAATCTGATCAACAATGCGATCCGCTACTCACCCGAAGGCAGCCAGGTGTGGATCCGACTCGACCGCATCGGGCAACGCGCGATGATCGCGGTGGCCGATCAGGGCCATGGCATCCCGGAGGATCAGCAGGAAAAGGTGTTCGAGAAGTTCGAGCGCCTGGGACGCAGCGGCGATGGCGGCTCGGGGCTGGGACTCTATATTTCGCGTCGGATCGCCCGCGCGATGGATGGCGACCTGACCGTCGAAAGCGCTCCTGGACAAGGTGCCCGCTTTACCCTGTCCGTGCCCGCAGCGGAGGAACTGCGAAGCCGGCCGCGCGAGGGGCCCGACGCAACTATTGTCGAAGTGCCCGAGGGCAAGTGACACGAAAAAGGGGCGCCGAAGCGCCCCTTTCCTTCAAATCGGTATGATCGACGCTCAGCGCTTGTCGATCGGCACATAGTCCCGCTCGGTCGGGCCGGTGTAGAGCTGGCGTGGACGACCGATGACCTGGCCGGGATCGGAGATCATCTCGTTCCACTGCGACACCCACCCGACGGTGCGCGCCAGCGCGAACAGCGCGGTGAACATCGTGGTCGGGAAGCCGATCGCGGAAAGGATGATCCCGGAGTAGAAATCGACGTTCGGAAACAGCTTCTTCTCGCGGAAATAGTCGTCGTTGAGGGCGATTTCTTCCAGCTGCATTGCGGTCTCGAAGACCGGGTCGGTGACGTTGAGCGCTTCGAACACCTCGCGCACGGTCTTCTGCATCACCGTCGCTCGGGGATCGTAATTCTTGTACACGCGATGGCCGAAGCCCATCAGGCGGAACGGGTCGTTCTTGTCCTTGGCGCGCTCGATATAGTGCGGGATGCGGTCGGGGGTGCCGATTTCCTTGAGCATGTTGAGCGCCGCCTCGTTCGCGCCGCCATGCGCCGGACCCCAAAGGCAGGCGATGCCCGCCGCGATGCAGGCGAAGGGGTTGGCCCCCGACGAACCCGCCAGGCGCACGGTCGAGGTCGAGGCGTTCTGCTCGTGATCGGCATGGAGGATGAAGATCCGGTCCATCGCCTTCTCCACCGCCGGGTGCAGTTCATATTCCTCGGCGGGGACGCCGAAGGTCATGCGCATGAAATTGCCGGTGTAGCTGAGCGAATTGTCGGGCTGCAGGAAGGGCTGGCCGATCGAGTATTTATAGGCCCAGGCCGCGATCGTCGGCATCTTGGCGATCAGACGGTGCGAACTGATCTTGCGATGCTCTGGGTCCGAGATATCGGTGCTGTCGTGATAAAAGGCCGAGAGCGCGCCGACGACGCCGGACATGATCGCCATCGGATGCGCATCGCGCCGGAAGCCCTGATAGAACTGTCGCAGCTGATCGTGCAGCATGGTGTGCCGCGTGATCGTGTAGTCGAAATCGTCGAGTTCGGCCTGGCTGGGCAGTTCGCCATTGAGCAGCAGGTAGGAGACTTCCATGAAGCTGGAACTCTCGGCCAGTTGCCCGATCGGGTAGCCGCGATGAAGCAGGACGCCTTCCTCGCCATCGATGAAGGTCAGCGCGCTTTCGCAGCTTGCGGTCGATTTGTAGCCGGGATCGAATGTGAACTTGCCGGTCGATCCGTAGAGCTTGCGAATGTCGACTACGTCGGGTCCGCAACTGCCCTGGAGCACGGGGAAGTCGACACTGTCGTTGCCGATCTCGAGTTTGGCCTGCTTGTCGGTCATGGCTGCCTCCTTGGCTGTTAACTGTTGTTCCGTACGCCTGCGGGATCGGTGGCCTGCGCGTCGATACGCGCGAGCGACTCGTCCTTCCCCAACAGGACCAATACGTCGAAAATGCCCGGGGATGTGGTCGTCCCGGTGAGCGCGGCGCGCATGGGCTGGGCTAGCTTGCCGAGCCCGAGTTCGAGGCGTTCCGCAAGCGCCTTGATACTGGTCTCGAGGGGGTCGATTGTCCAGTCATTTTCACCGCGCAAAGCGGCGCCGACATGACCCAGCCGGACCCGGCTTTCGTCGTCCAGAAGCGCCTCGGCCTTCTCCGTCATTGCGAGCGGGCGGGTGGCGAAAAGGAAGCTCGCGCTCTCGGCCAGTTCGCCCAGCTGCTTGGCCCGCGGTTTGAGCACGGGCATCGCGCGGGTGAGCAGATCGCGGTCGGCTTGCGCGCCGATCCGCTCGGCGACCAATTCGGCCAGCCGCGCATCGTCGGCCTCGCGGATATAATGGCCGTTGAGGTTCTGGAGCTTCTTGATGTCGAAGCGCGAGGCGCTCTTGCCGACGCCGTCGAGATCGAACAGCTCGACCGCCTCGTCGCGGGTGATCTCCTCGCGGTCACCATGGCCCCAGCCGAGCCGCAAGAGATAGTTGAACAGCGCCTCGGGCAGCACGCCTTCGTCGTCGCGATAGGCCTCGACGCCTACCGCCCCGTGGCGCTTGGAGAGCTTGGCGCCATCGGCGCCATGGATCAGAGGGACATGGGCGTAGACGGGCTGAGGCCAGCCGCCCTCGATCGCGTCCATCGAATGGTAGATCGGCAGCTGGCGGAAGGCGTTGTTGAGGTGGTCGTCGCCGCGGATCACATGGGTAACCCCCATGTCGTGATCGTCGACCACGACCGCGAGCATATAGGTCGGCGTCCCGTCGGCGCGCAGCAGGATGTAGTCGTCGATCTCGGCGTTACGCACCGTCACTCGGCCCTGAACGGCATCGTCGATCGCCGTTTCGCCCTCGGTCGGGGTCTTGAGGCGAACGGTGTAGGGCGCGCCTTCCGGTGCCTCCGCCGGATCGCGGTCGCGCCAACGCCCGTCGTAGCGCATCGGCTGCTTGGCGGCACGCTGCTCCGCGCGCATCGCCTCCAGATCCTCGGGCGTCGCGAAGCATTTGTAGGCGTGCCCCGCCTCGAGCAGCGTGAGCGCCACTTCGCGGTGACGACCGGCGCGCTGGGACTGGTAGACGGGCGGTTCGTCATAATCGAGGCCGAGCCAGTCGAGCCCCTCGAGGATCTTGTCGATCGCCTCCTGTGTCGAGCGCTTCGCGTCGGTATCTTCGATCCGAAGCAACGTCCTGCCGCCGTGATGCCGGGCGAACAACCAGTTGAACAGCGCCGTACGTGCGCCGCCGATATGCAGGAAACCGGTGGGCGAGGGGGCGAAGCGCGTCACGACCTGTTGTGCTGTCGCAATGCTATCGCTTGCCATCGTCTCGCGTTTCCCTTCAAGTGGCTGCATGGCGACGCAGACAGCGCCGGAGGTGCCGCATCCGGGGGCCGGGGGGCCAGGCGATGCTGCAGTGCAGCGCCCATGGCGCAAGCGGCTCCGCTTGTCCAGCTTGGGCGATGCCGGCGAAGCATTCCTAGCCAGATCGGGGTTCGACCGGGGACCCTGGCTCACTGTGGGTTTCGCGGCCGGAATCGGCAGCTGGTTCTTGCTCGACAGCGCCTTGCAATGGCTGGGTTTTGTCGCGCTGTGCATGCTGTCCGCGATGGCTGCGGTAGCCCTATGGCGCGGCCGCGACGACCGTGTGCGACTGCTTGTGACCGCGGTGTCGCTCTGCATCGTGTTGCCCGCGGGCTTGACCACCATCTGGGTGCGTTCGGAGATGGTCGGCGCGCCGGCGATCGCCTTCGCGCGCGCGGCCCAACTCGACGCGCGAATACTCGAGCGCGACGAACAGCCCGCGGAGGGCCGGGTCCGGCTGGTACTGGCGGTTCGCGAGGCGGAGCGAGCGCGAGCCATGAAGGTGCGTGTCAACGTCCCGCTGGGAAAGGATTCCGCGACCTTCACGGAAGGCGCGCGAATCCGGCTGAGGGCACGGCTGATGCCACCGGCATCGCCGATCCTGCCGGGGACCTATGATTTCGCCCGCGCCGCCTGGTTCGAGCGCTTTGCCGCGACGGGATCGCTGATCGGCGACATCGAACTGGTCGAACCTGCCACCCAGGACGACGCGCTGGCGCTCGCGCAGCGACGGCTCAGCGCGCATGTCCGCGAGAGACTGGACGGATCGCCGGGGACGATCGCCGCAGCCTTCGCGAGTGGCGATCGCGGCTCGATCGCGCAGGAGGACGATGCGGCGATGCGCGACTCGGGGCTCTACCATCTGCTCTCGATCAGCGGCGTCCATGTCAGCGCGGTGATCGCCGCAGCGTTCTTTCTCGCGATGAAGCTGCTGGGGGCGTGGCCATGGCTGGTGCTGCGGGTGCGTCTGCCGCTGGTCGCCGCCGGCATCGGGGCGTTCGCGGGGATCGGCTATACGCTGCTGACCGGTGCCGAGGTGCCCACGGTGCGCAGCTGCATCGGGGCCTTGCTGGTGCTTCTGGCGATCGCTTTGGGGCGTGAGCCGCTGTCGATGCGGATGGTCGCGGTCGCGGCATTCGCGGTGCTGCTGCTTTGGCCCGAGGCGCTGGTGGGGCCCAGCTTCCAGATGAGCTTTTCCGCAGTGATCGCCATCGTGGCATTGAGCGGCGCGGGCTGGGTCAAGCGCTTCCTCGCCGCGCGCGAGGAGAGCTGGCTCGCGAGAACGGGGAGACGCGTGGCGATCCTGTTCCTCACCGGCCTGCTGATCGAATTCGCGCTGATGCCGGTGGTGCTGTTCCATTTCCACCGCGCCGGTTTCTACGGAGCCTTCGCCAATGTGGTGGGTATCCCACTCGTGACATTCGTCACGATGCCGCTGCTTGCGCTGGCGCTGATGCTCGATCTGGCCGGGCTCGGGCAGCCGGTGTGGTGGCTGGTGGGACAATCCCTCGACCTGCTGCTTGCGCTTGCGCGCTTCGTTGCCGAACAACCCGGAGCGGTGCAGTTGATGCCGCAGATGCGCCTGGGCACGCTGCTGGTGATGCTGGCCGGGCTTTTGTGGATCGCCCTGTGGCGGGGACGGGTGCGCGCCTGGGGCCTGGTGCCGGTGGTGCTCGGGGTGGGAATGTTCCTTGCCACGCCCAAGGCCGATTTGCTGATCACTCGCGACGGGCGCCACCTCGGCATCGTCGGCGAGGACGAGCGTTTGCTGGTCCTGCGCGAAAGCCGCAGCTCCTACGCACGTGACAATCTGCTCGAGATGGCGGGTTCCGATGGAGCGGTGATCCCGCTCGACCGCTGGCCGCAGGCGCGTTGCACGCCGGAATTCTGCACCATCACACTGCGCCGCAGGGAACGTGTCTGGCATGTGCTGATCGGACGAAATCGCCAAATGGTCGAGGAGCGCGCGCTCGCGGCGGCCTGCGATCGTGCGCATATCGTGGTGGCCGACCGGTTCCTCCCGCGCAGCTGCCGCCCGCTGTGGCTCAAGGCCGACCGGCGGTTTCTCGAGCGCGAGGGCGGGACACTGGTCTATCTCGCGGATGGCGAAGTGCGCACGGTGGCACAAAGCCAGGGCACGCATGGCTGGTGGCGTGGAACACCCGACTGACGTGGCGCTCGGCGGCGCTCAGTGGTAGCGGCGCAGGAGCCCCGCGAGCCTGCCCTGGACCTGCACCTGCTCCGCACGATAGACCTGCGGCTCGTAGGAGGAATTGGCCGGATCCAGCGTGATCCGACCGTCCTGCCGGCGCAGATATTTGAGCGTCGCTTCCTCGTTATCGACCAGAGCCACGACGATTTCGCCATCGCGCGCCGTATCGGTGCGGCGGATGAGCGCGAAATCGCCGTCGAAAATCCCCGCCTCGATCATGGAATCGCCCGAGACCTCGAGCGCATAATGGTCGCCGGGGCCGAGCAGCGCAGCGGGCACGGGAAGGCTGGTCTGCCCCTCGATCGCCTCGATCGGCGCGCCCGCAGCGATCCGTCCGTGCAGCGGAAGTTCGATTATGTCGTTGGCCGGTTCGCGCGCCACCGTTTTCGCGGCGAGTTGCGGCAAAACCGTATCATTGGCGGGCTTGGGGCTGCGGCTGGCGGGCACGGCGTCCTCGGGAGTACGGATCACCTCGAGCGCGCGTGCGCGGTTGGGCAGACGACGAATGAACCCGCGCTCCTCCAGTGCGCTGACGAGGCGATGGACACCCGATTTCGACTTGAGGTCGAGCGCTTCCTTCATCTCCTCGAAGGAGGGAGAGATGCCGTTTTCTTCCAGCCGCAGCTGGATGAAGCGGATCAGCTCGTGTTGTTTGCGGGTCAGCATCGCATGGTCCTTGTGTCAGATGCCTGGCTTACCGGGCGAACGAACACGGAACAAGTACGAAACAAATGCAGCGCCGTCAAGCCCGCTCAGGAGAGGAGCAGGCAGGCGATGGGGTCGCCGGTCGTGGCTGCGGCGGCGTGCGGCGGACGGATCGCGAGCGCGTCGGCCCGCCGCAGCGTGTGGAGCGCGCCGCTGTCCTGATTGTCGAGTGGGTGGATCGCGCCGCCGATGATCCTCGCGCGGACGAAATCCTGGCGATGGCCCACCGCAGGAAACGGCGCGCCCGCGGGCAGCAGGGTGGGCTGCGGAAGCGCCACGGCCGCGCCGAGCATGGTGCGCAGCAGCGGCAGGACCAGCATCTGCGCGGTGACGAAGGCAGAAACCGGATTACCGGGCAGGCCGACGGCGATGGACTTGCCGAGCCTCGCCACCATGACGGGCCTACCCGGGCGCATCGCGATGCGCCAGAAATCGACGCTGCCGCCTAGCCGCTTCAGCGCGGGCTGGATCAGATCGTGATCGCCCACCGATGCTCCGCCGGTGGTGATGACGACATCGGCATCGGCGTGCGCGGAGAGAGCCTCGATCACTGCTTCGAGCCGGTCGGGAACGATGGCGGACGAAGCCGCATCGACCGGCAATTGTGCCAGCATCGCCCCAAGCATGATTCCATTGCTCGCCGGGAGATGCGCCGGGCTCGGCAGAGCCATGCCCGGTTCGACCAGTTCGTCTCCGGTGTCGAATATCGCAACGCGTATTCGCCGATGGACTGGAAGCGTGCCATGCCCGGCCATCGCAGAAAGCGCGATCAACCGCGCGTCGATCATTTCACCTGCGGATGCCAGTGCTGTGCCGGGCATGAAATCATGTCCGGCACAGCGGATATGCGCGCCTCGACCGGGGGGACCCTCGCCGGTTAGCCGCAGCGTCTGTTCGTCGCGCTCGGCATCTTCCTGGACGAGGATCGTGTCGGCACCGGCAGGCAGGATCGCCCCGGTCGAGATCCTCGCCGCCTGACCGGGCTGCAGCATACCTTCGAACGGCCGTCCCGCCGCGCTTTCTCCCGCGAGGGACCAGGGGCCGGGCAGATTCACCCAGCGGATTGCGTAGCCGTCCATCGCCGCCAGATCGGCAGCAGGCTGGCCGCGCACCGCGGTCAAGGGACGTGCGAGATAATGACCCAGGCAGCGCCCGAGCGGCAGTTCGACTACCGGGGTGGGGCGGGCGAGCGCCAGCAGGCGCTGCTGCGCTTCGGAGAGCGGCAGCAGGCCGGCGCCGCTCACGTGTCCTTGGCCAGCCACTCGCCCGATTTGCCGCCACTCTTGGCGAGCAGGCGCAGCGGACCGATGGTCATCCCCTTGTCGATCGCCTTGGCCATGTCGTAAATCGTGAGCAGGGCGGTGCTCGCGGCGGTCAGCGCCTCCATCTCGACGCCGGTCTTGCCGCTGGTGCGCACCTTGGCTTCGACCCGGATACCGATATCGACGTAGTAGAAATCCAGAGTGATACCGTCGATCGAAAGCGGATGGCACAAGGGGATCAGATCGCTGGTGCGCTTGGCCGCCATGATCCCGGCGACGCGTGCGGCGCCGAGCACATCGCCCTTCTTGATATCGCCCGCGCGGATTGCCGCGATAACCTCGGGCGCCATCGCTATGAACCCCTCGGCGATCGCTTCGCGCGCACTGTCGGGTTTGCCCGAGACATCGACCATCCGCGCGGCCCCCTCCGAGTCGAGATGGCTCAGCCCGCTCATCAGTTGGGCGTTCCGGTGAGCAGGCGGCGAGTGGCGTCCTCGATATCGCTCTGCCGCATGAGCGCTTCGCCGACGAGGAAACTGCGCACCCCGTGCCGCGCCATCCGCCGGCAGTCGTTGTGTGTGAAGATGCCGCTTTCGCAGACCACCATGCGGCCCTCCGGGATCAGCCGGGAGAGCCGTTCGGTCGTCGCCAGATCGATATCGAAACTGCGCAAATCGCGATTGTTGATCCCGATCAGACGCGAGCTGAGCTTGAGTGCTCGATCGAGCTCGGCCTCGTCGTGGACCTCGATCAGCACATCCATGCCATAGCCCAGAGCGGCGCTTTCGATATCGGCCATCCGGGAATCGTCGAGCGCGGCGACGATGATCAGCACAGCGTCGGCACCCAGCGCGCGGCTTTCGGCGACCTGCCAGACATCGACCAGGAAATCCTTGCGCAGGCAAGGAAGCGCGCAAGCGGCGCGCGCCGCTACGAGGAAATCGTCATGTCCCTGGAAGTACGGATTGTCTGTGAGCACCGAAAGGCATGCGGCGCCGCCGGCCTGATAGGCGGCGGCATGCGCAGCGGGATCGAAATCCTCGCGGATCAGGCCCTTGGAAGGACTGGCGCGCTTGATCTCGGCGATCAGTCCGAAGCCGGTCTGCGAGGCCTCCGCCAATGCCGCGGCAAAGCCGCGCGGCGCGCCTTGTGCGCGCGCGGCGAAGTCGAGATCGGCCGCCGAGCGCTCCTGCCTGCGGCTGGCGACTTCCTCGCGCTTCACGGCGCAGATTTCCTGCAGCTTGTTCATGCTGCCGCCGCCATCGCGATCCAGCGCTCGAGCAAGCGCTCTGCAGCGCCGCTGTCGAGGGCCTCACGGGCGATCTCGGCGCCATCGCGCCAATCGGTTGCCTTGCCAGCGACGATCAGGGTCGCGGCCGCGTTGAACAATACGGCATCGCGATACGGACCAGGTGCGCCGGTCAGCAACTGCCGAAGCGCCTTGGCGTTGTGAGTGGCATCGCCGCCGCGGATCGCCTCGACGGAAGAATGGGGCAGCTGCGCCATTGCTGCGTCCACGCGGCGCATCTCGAAACCTCCGCCGCGCACATCCGCGAGCTCGTTGCCGCCCGCGAGGCTCAATTCGTCGATCCCCTCGTCACCCGAGGCTATGAAGGTGCGTTCGGTGCCCAGCCGCGCCTTGGCGGCGGCGTAGATGGGCACGTAGCCGGGACGTGCGATACCGATCAGCTGGCGCCGGACGCCCGCCGGATTGGAGAGCGGCCCCATGAGATTGAAGATCGTCCGCCTGCCGATGCGCTGACGGATCGGCTGAATGCGCGCCATTGCGGGATGGTGGTTCTTGGCGAAAAGGAAGCAGATGCCGAGTTCGGCGAGCGATTTTTCCGCGCTGCGTCCAGCGGCTTCCATGTCGAGCCCGAGAGCTTCGAGCGTGTCCGCCGCTCCCGATTTGCTGCTGGCCGCGCGATTGCCGTGCTTGGCGACCGGCACTCCGGTCGATGCGACCACCAGGCTGACCGCTGTCGAGACGTTGAGCGTGTGGTGCCCATCGCCGCCGGTGCCGCAGCAATCGACCGCATCGGCTGGCGCGGCGACCGGGATCAACCGGCTGCGCAGCGCCCGAGCGGCGCCGGCGATCTCGTCGCTGGTTTCGCTGCGCTCGGTCATCGCGACCAGGAAGCGCGCGATGTCGTCGTCTG
Source organism: Alphaproteobacteria bacterium (assembly GCA_018819685.1). Classification (GTDB taxonomy): domain Bacteria; phylum Pseudomonadota; class Alphaproteobacteria; order Sphingomonadales; family Sphingomonadaceae; genus Qipengyuania; species Qipengyuania benthica. The sequence continues at coordinate 4,215 of JAHJPT010000326.1, read as the reverse complement.
CGACTTCGCCATCGAGGATCCAGCCGAAGACTTCCTCCGCTTCGGTCTCGTCGAGCCGTGCCTCGGCGGAGGGAAGCTGGTTCATGCCGGCACCTTTGGATCCATGCCGCAGAGGCGCAGGAAATTTGCCAGAAGCGCGTGGCCATGCTCGGTGGCGATGCTCTCGGGGTGGAACTGGACGCCGTGGATCGGCAGATCGCGATGGCGGAAACCCATCGTGCTCGTTCCGTCGAGTCCGGGGGTCTCGCTGGTGGCATTGACTACCAGACTCTCGGGAACATCCTCGACCACCAGCGAATGATAGCGTGTGGCGACGAAGGGCGAGGGCAGGTCCGCGAAGACACCGCCGCCGTCGTGGGTAACCGCGCTGGTCTTGCCGTGCATCAGTCCGCCCTGGACTACGCGCCCGCCGAAATGCTGGCCGATCGCCTGATGGCCGAGACAGACCCCGAGCAGCGGCAGCTGTGCATCCGCGCAGGCGCCGACCAGATCGAGGCTGATACCCGCTTCGTCGGGTGTGCATGGCCCAGGCGAAATGAGCACGCCTCGCGCGCCGCTCGCGATCACCGCGCTCGCCGCGAGCGCATCATTGCGTTCTACCCGCACCTCGGTACCGAGCTCCATCAGATAGTGGACCAGATTAAAGGTGAAGCTGTCGTAATTGTCGAGGACGAAGATCATTCCTCGGCGCTCGCCCTTTTCTCGACCACGATCAAGGGACCGATCGCCGCGCCGCTGTCGAGCCGCCCGGTGGCGGGGTTCCAAAGCGCCGACACATTGCCGTCGAGATAGAGCGCGTTGGAGACCGACAATTCGTCGCGATAGAACCGCGCCAGCTTGCCAAACGAAATCGGCGCATTGGATATGACGAAATGCGCGCGGCCCTTGGCATCGATGCCGACGCTGTTGCGGATCAGACGGGACTCGCCATCGGTCGAAATCTCGGGGTGAAGCTTGCCGTCGATGACCAGCATTGGCCCCGATTGCGTGCCGAAATCGGGGCGTTCGCTGACATTGGCGAGGAAATCGGCGGTGGTGCGGATCTCCCATTTGTCGCCGCTACCGAAGAAGACGCCGTTGGGATCGAGGTGGAAATTGCCCTCGCCATCCTGGGTGTTGAGCGTCTTCAGCCGCTCGGAATCCTCGACGTAATAGCCGATCGGGTCGCCCTCGTCGTCGAACATGCCCGCGTTCATCGCAAAGGCGACGGTCTCGGGATCGCGCGCTCCGGCAAGCGCTGAGAGGCTGCGGTAGTTCTCACCATCGCCCTCCGCGAGTGCGGTGGAGATGCGATGGCGCGAGGGTACCGCAAGGCAGTGCGTAAGCGAGCTATCCTCGAAGATCACCGAACGACAAGCAGACTCAACCTGGCTGGCAATCGTCGCCTGGGCGTCTTCTGGCGAGGCAGTCTGCGCCGGGGTGCCGAGAGCATTGCCGCCGATCTCGGCGCGGGCGATCGGTTCGCCTTCGGGCTGTTGCTCGCAGCCGGCGAGCGCGCAGGCCGCAAGCGCCAAGGTGACGAGGCTCCGCTTCACTGGCTTTCTCCATTCTCTCGGGTGATGCGAAAGGCTTCGTCGGCTGCGGCGCGCAGCGCGCCCGCCTTGGCGAAGCATTCGCGCAATTCATAGTCCGGATCGCTGTCGGCGGTAATCCCGGCGCCGGCCTGGACATGCATCGTGCCGTCTTTCAGCACCGCGGTGCGCAGCACGATACAACTGTCGAGCGAGCCATCGGGTGCGAAATAGCCGACCCCGCCGGCATAGGGGCCACGGGCTTCGGGTTCGAGCTCGGCGATGATCTCGCAGGCGCGCAATTTGGGTGCGCCGCTGACCGTGCCAGCGGGAAACCCCGCAAACAGCGCGTCCAACGCATCCTTTGTCGGATCGAGCCGACCGACGACATTGCTCACGATATGCATGACATGGCTGTAGCGCTCGATGGTGAAACTGTCGGTCACAGCGACGCTGCCCGCCGCCGCGACGCGGCCAACGTCGTTGCGCCCAAGATCGAGCAGCATCAAGTGTTCCGCGCATTCCTTGGCGTCCGAGAGCAGCGATTGCTCGGCCTCGCGATCCGCCTGCGGCGTGGCGCCGCGCGGGCGGGTCCCGGCGATCGGGCGCACGGTCACTTCGCCATCGCGGACCCGGACGAGGATTTCGGGGCTCGAGCCGACAACGGAAAATCCCGGAAGATCAAGGAAGTAGAGGAAGGGGGAGGGGTTCACCCGGCGCAGCGCGCGGTAGAGTTCGATGGGGGGAAGCGGGAAGGGGCAGGTGAAACGCTGCGCGAGGACGACCTGGAAGATGTCCCCCGCGACGATATAATCCTGCGCTTTGAGCACCATGGACTTGTAATCGGAGGCCGCGAGCTGGGGCGTCAGCACCGCCTGACCGGGCATTTTCGCACCCGCTGGCAATGCTTGCACAGGGTGCATCAACCGCTCGAGCGCCTCGTCGATGCGCTTTTCGACCGAATCCAATTGCTCGCAAACGGTCGAATCGACATTCGACCATAGCGGCGCGACGCAGAACAGCATGTCGGTCAGAGTGTCGAACACGAGAATCAGCGTCGGGCGCACGAACATCATGTCGGGCAGGTCGAGCCCGCCGGCGGGAGCGCGCGGCAGGTCCTCGACCAGCGCGATGGTCTCGTAGCCGAAATAGCCGACCAGGCAGGACAGGACCGGCGGGAGTTCGTCGGGGACGTCGATCCGGCATTCCGCGACCAGTTCGCGCAAGGCTGCGAGCGTGCCGGAACCGCAGGCGGCGAAGGCCTCGCGATCCTGCGCCCAGTCGCGGTTGATCTCGGCGCTATCGCCATCCGCGCGGAACACGAGATCGGGCGCGAGGCCGAGCAGGCTGTAGCGCCCGCGGACCTCGCCGCCCTCGACCGATTCGAGCAGGAAATCACCGCGCTCGGGCTCGAACAGCTTGAGCGCGGCGCCCACCGGCGTTTGCGTATCGGCGAGCACCCGCCGCCAGACCAGCGCCGGGCGACCGGCGGCCAGTTCGGCTGCGGCGTGCTGGGCGCCCTGCGACCGGGTCAGCGCCGCCTCCTAGCGCTCGCCGGTCAACTGGCGGCGGACCGCGTCGATGGCGGTCTGGTTGCGTTCGACCCCCATCGCTTCGCGCACCGCGAGCACCAGCTGATCGGCGTATTCCTGGCCCACGGTGTCGCCCAGCTGCGACTGCGCCTGCGCGATCAAGGGATCGTCGTTTGCCATCTCGCCCAGTTCGATCGCGTCGAGATCGACCACGAACCAGCCGAGGTCGTTGGTCGCCTCGAGCCGCTTGCTGGTACCCTGCGCCATGCTGAACAGCAGCGCGAGCGGCGGGGGGATCTGCTGGTCGCCGCGCCGGGCGAGGTCCTCGCGGGTCAGCGCGATCTGCTCTGCGGCGGGGAGGGTGGCTTCCTCCGCGGCCAGCGCGCTCGCCATGGTGGCGCCATCGCGGAGCCGCGCCAGCACCCGGTCCGCCGCGGCGCGTGCGGCCTGCGAACCCTGCGCCAGCTTCCAGCTCGTGATCACATCCTCGCGGATCTCCGCCAGCGGCGCGGCGGCCGAAGCGGTCACCGCGGCCGCCTCGAAGACCGCGAAGGTCTCGCCGCGCGCCACTTCACCGACCTGCGGCTCGCTTTCCTCCATCTGGAAGACGGTCGCGAGCACGGGCGCGATTTCCTCGGCGATGGTCTCGCCCTGGGTCCCGTAGATGCCGCCATCGGCGGTGACCGGACGAGTGTTGCGAACCTCGAGATCGAGATCCTGCGCGATCGCGGTCAGCGTCTCGCCATCGTCGATCCGTTCCTCGATCTGCGCCGCGAGATCGACCAGAGCGCGGACCCGCTTCTCCTCGCGGATCGTGGCCGCAAGCTCGTCGCGGACCTGGGCGAGGCTGCGGCCCTGCGCGGTCTCGACCGCATCGACCCGTGCGACATGCCAGCCCAGCGCGCTGCGCGTCGGCTCGGTGATCGCGCCGCGCGCCGCGGCGAAATAGGCCTGCGCCACCCCGGGCGAGGCGTCGTCGGCGACATCGGCGCGCGACTGGTCTGCCAGTATGGAAGCGCGGAAACCGGCCTCCTGCGCCACCGCCTCGAAGGACGCGCCCCCGGCGACGCGCTGGCGAATGGATTGCGCGGCGGCCTGTGTGGGCACGATCAGCTGGGTGAAGCTGCGGCTCTCGCTGGCGGCGTACTGCGCGCGGTTTTCTTCATAACGCG
>JAHJPT010000325.1 GCA_018819685.1 Alphaproteobacteria bacterium | reverse complement strand
CGGCGGGGAAGGGGCGTCGCAGATCGGGGCGGTTGACGGTCACGCTGGTGATGGTCTCGCCATCGAGAAAACGCGCCAACCCGCGGACGGTGGTTTCGACTTCGGGAAGTTCGGGCATGCTAGAGCCGCGATGTATCCAACCCTGCGGCAACCAAACGGGGCGCGATTTTCCGCATTTTCACAAACTCCGTCCCCCACGCTGGCTTAAGGCCGACTCCTTCGCAGAATTCTCGGCCGGACATGCCCTCAAGGCGCTCAGCATATTTAATGACTTGGAGGTGTAGCTCCGCAACATATGCGTTTCGGGGGGCAGTCTCGATTGCTTTGCTAATCCTATCCAGAATTTCACTTTGTTTCATATCACGTTCCTTAGCTTGGTCGATATCCTACTTAGCAGCAGTTATGCAAAAAGCAATATGCATAATGCAGAAACGTCTGAGGTGCACATGACGTTTGCTCCACTCTCTTAGCTCGACTAGTGGCAGGCGCATGAACGACACCGTCTCCTTCGGCTATGAAGACGTCGCCCCCGACGAGAAGACCCAGCGCGTGGGCGCGGTTTTCTCCAACGTCGCCGCCAAATACGACATCATGAACGATGCCATGTCGGGCGGGATGCACCGCCTGTGGAAGGATCGCTTCGTCGCGCGGGTCAAGCCGCAGCCGGGCGAGGCCATTCTCGACATGGCGGGCGGCACCGGCGACATCGCCTTCCGCATGTCCGAACGCGGCGCCGAGGTGACCGTGGCGGATATCAATCAGGACATGCTCGACGTCGGTATGGAGCGCGCGCTCGAGCGCGGGCTGACCGGGCTCGCCTGGTCGTGCCAGAACGCCGAGGTGCTGAGCTACCCCTCGCGGATCTTCGATGCCTATACGATCGCCTTCGGCATCCGCAACGTCACCCATATCGACCGCGCGCTGGCCGAGGCGCACCGGGTGCTGAAATTCGGCGGACGGTTCTTCTGCCTCGAATTCTCGAGGGTCGAATGGCCGGGTTTCAAACAGGCCTACGATCTCTATTCGCACAAGCTCGTCCCGCAGCTCGGCAAGGCCATCGCGGGCGACGAGGAGAGCTATCGCTACCTCGTCGAATCGATCCGGCGGTTTCCGCCGATGCCCGAGTTCGAGCGCATGATCCGCGCGGCGGGCTTCACCCAGACGCGCGTCGAACCCATCATGGGTGGGCTGGTCGCGATCCATTCGGGGTGGAAGACCTGACCTCGTGACCAGTCCGGCAATTCACCTCTGGCGGCTCGGAAAATGGGCGCGCATCGCCGCGCGGCACGGGGCGCTGCGGGGTATCCGCAACGATCCGAACGCGCCGCTGCCGGTCAAACGGCTGATCGGGCTGTTTTCGATCGGCACCGTCAAGTCGCGGGTCCCCGATTATGCCGGGGCGTTTCGCGCCATAGGCCCCGCGGCGATCAAGCTGGGACAGACGCTGGCGACCCGACCGGATCTGGTCGGCGAGGAGGCGGCCAAGAACCTGCTGAGCCTGCAGGACAGCCTCCCGCCGGTACCCTTCGAGCAGATCGAGGCCGCAATCGCTTCGACATTCGCTCAGCCGCTCACCGAACTCTTTAGCGAGATCGATCCCGTGCCGGTCGGCGCCGCCTCAATCGCACAGGTGCATCGCGCGGTCACCACCGATGGCCGGACCGTGGCGGTCAAGGTGCTGCGTCCGGGGATCCGCGAGCGGTTCGAACGCGACATCCGCACCTATGAATGGGCGGCCGCGCATCTCGAGGCGCTGGGCAATCCCGAGGCGCGGCGGCTGCGCCCGCGGCTCACGATCGCCAATTTCAAGCGCTGGACCAATCGCGAGCTCGACCTGCGCCGCGAGGCGGCGTCGGCCTCCGAACTGGCCGAGACCATGGTCGGGACGGAGCGCTACACCGTGCCCGAAATCGACTGGGACCGCACCAACGGGCGGGTCATGACGATGGAGTGGATCGACGGCATCAAGATCAGCCAGACCGAACAGCTGATCGCCGCGGGCCACGATCTGCCCGACATCGCGCAGCGGCTGGTGCTGGCCTTCCTGAAGCAGGCGATCAGCGGGGGTTTCTTCCATGCCGACATGCATCAGGGCAATCTGTTCGTGCGCGGCGACGGGACCATCGTGGCGATCGATTTCGGGATCATGGGCCGGATCGACCGGCGCGCGCGGCAGTGGCTCGCCGAGATCCTCTACGGGCTCACCACGGGCAATTACCGCCGGGTCGCGGAGATTCACTTCGAGGCGCAATATGTGCCTTCGCACCATTCGGTCGATGAGTTCGCCACGGCGCTGCGCGCGGTGGGCGAGCCGATGCGCGGCAAGCCGGTGAGCGAGCTCAGCGTCGGCCAGATGCTCGACGGGCTGTTCGCCATCACCCGCGATTTCGACATGCAGACCCAGCCGCATCTGCTGCTGTTGCAAAAGACGATGGTGATGGTCGAGGGGATCGCCACCCAGCTCGACCCGGCCATCAACATGTGGGACGTCTCCGCGCCCTTCGTGCGTGCCTGGATCCGCGACGAACTCGGCCCCGAAGCCGCGCTGGCCGAGCGCATCCGCGAAGATACCGACACGCTGCTGCGCCTGCCCTCGCTGATCCGCCGGATCGAGGAGCACTATCCCGCGCGCGGCGGGGCACCCGAACCGCCGCCGGTTCCCGACATCGAACTGATGTGGGAACGGCGCAGACGCCGTCGCAAGGAGCGAGGCGGTGCAATCGGCTTCATCGTCGCGGCGCTGGCAGGCGGTGCGCTGACATGGGCGGCCATGGCGCAGGGATGGCTGGGCTAGACCATCCGCGACCGGGCTGGGATCGCTTCGCCCATTGGCGACGCGGGCCCGCGATCGTTTTGCTCATCGTGCTCGCCGTCCTGCTCGCGCTGGCGGCGCTGACCCCGCTGACCGCATCGATGGACGGGGAGGTCGCCAGCGTCCCCGCGCTGGTTGCCGAAGATGCTGCCCCGAAGGGCGAGGGTCGCGACAGCGATCTGGCGCTCTACGACCGCATCATCGCGCGGGTCGCGAAGGGCGAAAACTACTACTCCGTCGCGGTCGAAGAGCAGCGGCGCGGCGATTACCCGGTGCGTCCGGGGCTTGCCGTACGGCTGCCGACGCTGGCCTTTCTCCATGCCTGGCTGGGCGAGGATATCCTGCAGGGGCTCAGCATCCTGCTGCTGGGAGCGACGGCATACGCCTGGTGGAAGCGGCTTGGCGATGAACCCGGTGGCGCGCGCTATCGCCTGATCGGCGCGACGCTGATGGTGCTGGGGGGATCGAGCACCATCAATCGCTATTATTTCGTCCTGCACGAATTCTGGACCGGCATGCTGATCGCGCTCGCCTTCGCGCTGCATCGCCCCGGGCGCTGGCACGCTTCGCTTTCGGTCGCCGCCGCCGCGCTGTTGCTGCGCGAACATGCCTTGCCTTTCGTCCTGCTGATGGCGGCCATGGCGCTGTGGCGGCGCGACTGGCGCGAGGGCGCCGCCTGGGCCCTGCTGACGCTGATCTATGCCGCGCTGCTGATGGTCCATCTCTCGACCGTCGCGGCCTATGTCGGGCCGCAGGATCCGCTCGGCCCCACATGGCTGACGCTGGACGGTCTCTCGGGCTGGCTCTCGAAGATCGTGCTGGCGAGCAATTTGCGCTTCCTGCCGCATTTCATCGCGGGCCCGCTGGTGCTGCTGATGGTGTTCGGCTGGGCCGGCTGGAAAAGCGATGCCGGCCGCACCGCCTGCCTGCTCTATCTCGGCTATGCGCTCGCCTTCATGATCGCCGGGCGGGCGAACAATTTCTACTGGGGTGCGGTGGTCGCCCCGGCGATGTTTGTGGGGCTCGCGTTCGTGCCGATGGCCACGCGCTCGCTTGCCCGCACGGCGCTTGGCCGAGCTTAGAAACCCCCGCGCCGGGCCGGCCAGAGGCGGATCGCCAGCGCGAGTACGACGATATGCACCATCTCGACCGCCATCGGGAACCACCAGTCCTCGTAGCCGCCTTCGACCAGCAGGTTGATCAGCCGCCCGGTGAAGGCGATGCCGAACAGCGCCAGCGGCGCCAGCAGCAATTCCCCGCGCCGGCGCCATGCACCCCAGGCCATGAAGATCGCGGCGACGAAGAAGAAGGCGGTGAAATCCGCGCGCAGCGCCGAGGTGCCCGCATTGCCCAGCACGGTCAGACCGAATTCGCCTCCGGCCTGCGCCGGGTTGACCAGAAAGCCGAACCCGACGACCACGTCGATCACGGCAAGCAGAACGATGATAGCGCTCAGGATCAGATGCATTGTGAACGGTCCCCCCGATTTTATCCATCGAAGCTACCGCGCCGCGCGATGGTGCGCAAGCGGGTGCGGATCGTGCCAAGACTCGCTGGCCTTAGCCATCGCGGGGCGCTAGCAAGCGCGGCGATGAGAGCAGCGGATGGCACAGGACGGGCAGCGCCCGAGCAACGACCGGGCGTGGCGGTGGGCGACCGCGCGCGATGAGCAGGTCGCGCGTTTTGCTGGTGATCGGCGGCGGGATCGCGGCCTACAAATCCTGCGAGCTCGTCCGCCTGATCCGCAAGGCAGGGGGCGAGGTCACCTGCGTGCTGACCGAGGGCGGGCAGCAATTCGTCACCCCGATGGCGCTCGCCGCATTGAGCGAAAACAAGGTCTACACCTCGCTTTTCGATCTCAAGGACGAGGTCGAGATGGGTCATATCCAGCTGTCGCGACAGGCCGATCTGGTGGTGGTTTGCCCCGCAACGGCCAGCCTGCTGGCCAAGATGGCGGCGGGCATCGCCGACGATCTCGCGACCACGCTGATCCTTGCTACCGACAAGCCGGTGCTGGCGGTGCCCGCGATGAACGTGCGGATGTGGCAGCACCAGGCGACGATGCGCAACGTCGCATGGCTGCGCCAGGCCGGGGTCGAGGTGATGGAGCCGGACGAGGGGGCGATGGCCTGCGGGGAATACGGCCCGGGGCGGCTGCCCGAGCCGCCCGCGGTCTTCCAGGCTATCGCCGCGCATCTCGACCTCGATGTCGCCGCTGTGGCTGCGCGACCGGAACCGGAACTGGAGGGGCGGCACAACGAGCTGGCTGCCGAGGCGCTCGAACCCGAACCCGAGATCGAAAGCAAGGGCGCGTGGAACTCGCTGCTTTCGGCGCTCATCCCGCGCAGCACGACGAAGCGTTCTCACGAGGAAATCGACGCGGAGCTGGAGGCGCTGCCCGAGCCTCCAATGGCGGGTGAGCAACGGTTCGATACCGCAGAAGCCGAGAATTTCGCCCGCGAGCCGGATTTCGGCGGCCCCTTGCTGGCGAGCAAGGGGAAGGCTGCCGCTGCACCCATGATCGACGCCGCCGCTATGGATTTCGGCTTCGCCGGTGCGGATGACGGCGCCTGGCCGCAGCCCTCGGCCGGGCAATCGGCCGATCCGCTGCACGGGCAGCCCGAATTCGACCCCGATCCCGACCATCGCCCGCTCTATGGCAAGCACGTGCTCGTGACCGCGGGGCCGACCTGGGAGCGGATCGATCCGGTCCGCTATCTCGCCAACCGCAGCTCGGGCAAGCAGGGCTTCGCGATCGCCGCGATGGCCGCCGGAGCCGGTGCGCGGGTCACGCTGGTGGCTGGGCCGGTGCATTTGCCGACCCCGATCGGGGTCGACCGGATCGATGTGGAAAGCGCAGAGGAGATGGCCGCCCGGGTCAAACAGGCTCTCCCTGCCGATATCGCCTTCATGGTGGCGGCGGTGGCCGACTGGAAGAGCAGCCATGTGGCTAATGAGAAAATGAAAAAGCGCGGCTCG
>JAHJPT010000324.1 GCA_018819685.1 Alphaproteobacteria bacterium | reverse complement strand
GGATTTCCATCCCCGGCTGGTAGTCGGGCTTGTGCGAGCCGTCCTCGGCAATGCCCATGTCTTGCGTCAGCACGCCCGCAACCGCGCCGCTGTCGTCGAACAGCACTTCGGAGGCCGGGAAGCCGGGGAAGACCATCACGCCCAGGGCCTCGGCCTGTTCGGCGAGCCACCGCGACAGATTGCCCAGCGAGCCGGTGTAATTGCCGTCGTTGGACATGAAGGGCGGCATCAGCAGATGCGGCATGTCCCATTTGCCGGTCTTGCTCATCACCCAGTGCCAATTGTCGGTCACCGGGGTCTGCGCCATCGGGCAGTCCATCGTGCGCCATTCGGGCAGCAGCTCGTCGAGCGCCTTGGGATCGACGACCGCGCCCGAAAGCACATGCGCGCCGATCTCGCTGCCCTTTTCGAGCACCACGATTTCGAGTTCCTCGTTCAGCTGCTTGAGCCGGATCGCCGCGGCCAGGCCCGCTACGCCGCCACCGATGATGACGACATCGCAGGGCATCGATTCACGTTCGCTCATAAGTCTCTCTTTTCGTCGCATTGCGCTTTGCCCTGCCTTGATTGGCGGGGCGCGACAGGTCAAGACCCTGCCAGGACGCAGGATGACCATGACCGCCATGCATTTGCAGGATTTTTCGAGCCGGGAGGCGCTCGCCGGCGCGCTCGCCTGGTGGCGCGAAGCGGGCGTCGATTGCGACTTCGCCGACGAGGCGACCGACTGGCTGGCGCGCGCGGAAGCCGCCGAGGAGGTGCCAGCGCCCAAGATCGAGCCGGTTGTGAAAGCCCCACCGCAGCGCAGCGCGATCCAGCGCGCGCTCGAAGTTGCGAGGGGGGCGCGGATCGGCGGAGCGCGGGAGAGCTATCCGGACAAGTTCGAGGGTTTTGCCGATTTCTGGCTCAACCAGCCCGATCTCGACGACCGCGGTCCGTCCGGGCGGGTACCCCCGCGCGGCTTGCACGGCGCGAAGCTGATGCTGCTGGTCGCGCAACCCGAGGGCGAAGATGACGAGCGGCTGCTGAGCGGGCCTCAGGGAAGGCTGCTCGCTGCCATCCTGCGCGCGATGGGGCTGGCCGAGGAGGATACCTATTGCGCCAGCGCGCTGCCCCGCCCCGCGCCGCTGCCCGACTGGACCGCGCTGGCCGTGCAGGGTCTGGGCGCTCTCACCCGCCATCATATCGCGCTGGCCGCACCGCAGCGGCTGCTGGTATTCGGGCGCGGTCTGGCGCCGTTGCTCGCAGAGAACGGCGAGCCCGCTCCCGCGCTGCAGCTGGGGGGCCGCGCCATTCCGCTGATGATCGCACCACGGCTCGATCGGCTGGCGCGGATGCCCGGTCATCGCAAGCAATTCTGGACCAAATGGCTCGAGTGGAGCGCCCATGCCTAAGACCCTTTTCCTCGCCGCCTCCGCGATGGCCGCCGGACTTGCTGCCAGCGTCGCCGGACCGGCGCAGGCGAACGAGGCGAGCATCGCCTATTTTTCGCAAGGCAAGTCGGCGGCGCTGCCGGCGCTGCTCTCGAACCAGGACCGGCTGTTCTACGCCTCGCTGTTCGAGGCGATCGACGCGCGCAATTGGGACCGCGCCGAAATCATGCTGGGCGAGCGCGGCGACGGCCCGCTCCACGGCGCGGCGCTGGCCGAATATTTCCTCCATCCCGAAAGCCCGCGAATCCCGCTCGAGCGCCTTTCGGCCTGGCTCTCGCGCTATTCGGACCTGCCGCAGGCCGACCAGATCGCACGACTGGCGGCGACACGCGGGCTGGTCGAGATGCCCGTCCTGCCGCGCGGCCGCGAACTGCGCAGCCAGCCGGGGCTGACCCGCCGGACGCTGCCGCGCTCGGTGGACGACGGCACCATGCCGGCCAGCGTCGGCAGCGCCATTCTGGAACGCATCCGCAACGACGATCCGGACGGCGCGCGACTGCTGCTCGACGGAATCGACGCCTCGCTGTCGCCGCAGGCGCGCGCCGAATGGCGCCAGCGGGTGGCCTGGAGCTATTACATCGAGAACCGCGATGCCGAAGCGCTGGCGCAGGCGCGCACCGTGGCTGAGGGTAGCGGACCCTGGGTCGCCGAGGGCGACTGGGTGGTCGGGCTCGCCGCCTGGCGGCTGGGCGACTGCGCCACCGCGGGCAGCGGCTTTCGCGGCGCGGCGACCGGCTCGACCGATCCCGAGCTGACCTCGGCGGCGCATTACTGGGCCAGCCGCGCGCTGATCCGTTGCCGCGAGC
>JAHJPT010000323.1 GCA_018819685.1 Alphaproteobacteria bacterium | reverse complement strand
GGCGAGCGTGGCGTGCGCCTGTCGGGCGGCCATCGCCAGCGTATCGCCATTGCGCGGGCCATGCTGAAGAACCCGCCGCTGCTGCTGCTCGACGAGGCCACCAGCGCGCTCGACGCCGAGAGCGAGCGACTGGTACAGGATGCGCTCGATCACCTGATGCGCGATCGCACCACGCTGGTCATCGCTCACCGCCTCGCCACGATCCGCGCCGCCGACCGGATCGTGGTGATGGATGCCGGCCGGATCGTCGAACAGGGGACCCATGCCCAGCTCTCGGCCGGCGGTGGGCTCTACGCCCGGCTCGCGACGCTCCAGTTCGGGCTTGAAAGCGCCTGATCTTAAAGGACAATCGACAGACGACCGAGGGCATCCGACCAGCGAATTGTCGCTCCCTCCCGAGATAGGCTATGATCGCCCCAAACTCCGCGGCGCTCGCTCCGTGGACGGTTCCAATCTCGGGAGACTATCACAGATGATCCGCACCCTCCTCGCCGGCGGCGCCAGCGCCTTCGCGCTCGCCATCGCCGCCCCCGCCGTAGCCCAGACGCAGGACGGTGCCGGCAGCGATGCCGGGAACGACGCAGCAGCGACCGAGCCGGCGACCCCGACCATGAGCTTCGGCACCTGGGGCTTCGATCCGGAATATCTTTCAAGCGATATCGATCCGGGCGACGACTTCTTCGCCTATGCCAACCAGACCTGGCTCGATGCCAACCCGCTGCCGCCCGAATTTGGTCGCTTCGGCGCGTTCAACCTGCTGCGCGAGAAATCGACCTCGGATGTAAAGGCGCTGGTCGACGAACTGGTTGCCAAGGATCCCGACACGCTGTCCGCGGACGAGCGCCGCATCGTCGACGCCTATCGGTCCTACATGGACACCTCCGCGATCGAGGCCGCCGGGCTCGCGCAGGCGCAGAGCTATCTCGACACCATCAAAGGCGCGGAAACGCTTGCCAGCCTGGTGACCCTGTGGAGCTCGCCGGGCTACGCCACCCCGCTGGGCGGCTATGTCAGCGTCGATGCCAAACAGCCCGATCGCTATTCGGTCCATCTCGGCGCCGGTGGGCTGGGCCTGCCCGATCGCGATTACTATCTCGACGAAACCGAGAAGGGCGTCGAGATCCAGCAGAAATACCGCGAGTATGTCGCCTTCCTGCTGGGCGAAGCCGGGTATGCGGATCCCACCTCGATGGCGCAGGCTGTCTATGATCTGGAAGACCGCATCGCGCGGACCGTGGCGTGGGACCGGGCGGTGCGTCGCAATCGGGACCTGACCTACAACGCCGTCACGCCTGCCGAACTGGCCGAAATGGCTGGCGGCTTTCCCGTGGCTGCAATGCTCGAGACCAGCGGCTTCGACGCGACCGACCGCTTCGTCGTCGGCGATCTTCCTCCGACTCCCGAAGAGGCCGAAGAGCTCGGCCTGACCGAGGACGTCCTCGCCAAGATCGGCGGCGGCACGCCGGCGATGATGCGGCTGCTGGTCGATACGCCGGTGGAAGTGCTGCAGGCGTGGACGGTCAAGGAGTTCCTCGAGAACAACGCCGCGATCCTGCCGAGCCGCTTCGACGAGGCGGACTTCGCCTTCTACGGCCAGACCCTGCAGGGCACCCCCGAGCAGCGCGCCCGCTGGAAGCGCGCCATCGGCGAGACCGAGGGGCTGATGGGCGAATTGCTCGGCAAGAGCTATGTCGCGCGCTATTTTCCGCCCGAGAACAAGGCGGCGATGGACGAACTGGTCGCCAACCTGCGGGTCGCGGTCGCGCAGTCGATCGACGAGATCGAGTGGATGGGTGAAGATACCAAGGTGCAGGCTTTGGCCAAGCTCGACAGCTTCGATCCCAAGATCGGGTATCGCGACAATCTCGAGACCTATGAAGGGCTCGAAATCGTACCCGGCGATCCGCTCGCGAATCGGATGGCCGCAGCCAAATGGCAGTGGCAGGACAATCTCGCCAAGCTGGGCGGTCCGATCGACCGGACCGAGTGGTTCATGCTGCCGCAGACGGTCAACGCCTATTACAATGCGACCAAGAACGAAATCGTCTTCCCCGCAGCGATCCTGCAGCTTCCGTTCTTCGCGCTTAGCGCCGATCCGGCGGTCAATTATGGCGCCATCGGCGGGGTGATCGGCCACGAGATCGGCCACGGTTTCGATGATCAGGGGTCGAAATACGACAGCACCGGCATGCTGCGCAATTGGTGGACCGATGCCGATCGGGCCGCTTTCGACGAGCGCGGCAATGCGCTGGTCGAGCAGTACGACGCCTTCTGCCCGCTCGATCAGGGCGAGACCTGCGTCAACGGACGGCTGACGCTGGGCGAGAACATCGGCGATCTGGGCGGCCTCAGCCTGGCCTATCGCGCCTATAAGATCGCGACCCAAGGCAAGGATGTGCCGGTGATCGACGGGCTGACCGGCGACCAGCGCTTCTTCCTGGCTTGGTCGCAGGTCTGGCGTTCGGCGCAACGCGAGGAGACCGCGCGCCAGCGGCTGCGCACCGACAGCCACAGTCCGGAAGAGTACCGCGTCAACGGCGTGGTGCGCAATATGGACGCCTGGTACGAGGCCTTCGGCGTAACGCCCGAGGACGAGCTCTACCTGCCGCCAGAAGAGCGCATCACGATCTGGTAAGGGCCGCGAGCGACGGCCGGATCGCGCCCTAAGCGATCCGCACGGCAAAAAAGGGGGTGCCGGTCGCTTGACTTGGCACCCCCTTTCTTCATGGCGCCACAGCCATGGACAACACAATCACCGCCATCCTGCTCGGCATCCTCGAAGGGTTGACCGAATTCCTCCCGGTCAGCTCGACCGGGCACCTGATCCTCGCCCAGGCCTGGTTCGGCTACGATCCCGACCAGTGGCAGCAGTTCAACATCGTGATCCAGCTCGGCGCGATCCTCGCGGTGGTGGTCAGCTATCGCAAGCTGTTCTGGAAGATGGGTACCGGACTGCTGCGCCGCGATGCGGAGTCCTGGCGCTTCACCCGCAACATCCTGCTGGGATTCCTCCCCGCCGCCGTCATCGGACTGCTCGCCAAGGATGCGATCGACGTGATGCTGGGCGCGCCGCTGGTGGTCGCGGTCGCGCTGGTGGTCGGTGGTGTCCTGATCCTGGTGCTGGAGCGGGTCATCCCCGAGCGCGAGGACAAGGGCGTGGCAGCGCTCTCGGCCAAGACCGCGCTGACGATCGGTCTTGCCCAATGTCTGGCGATGATACCTGGGACCAGCCGTTCGGCGTCCTCGATCCTGGGCGCGCTGGCGATGGGTGTGGGGCGCAAGACCGCCGCCGAATTCTCCTTCTTCCTCGCAGTGCCGACCATGCTCGGCGCGGCGACGGTCAAGATCCTCGACGATCCCGTCTTGCGCGCGGGCGAAGCGGCGATCGGCTGGGGCGAGATCGCGCTGGGCTTCACCGCCGCTTTTCTGACGGCGCTGGTGATCATCCGCGCCTTTGTCGCCTTCGTCAGCAGGCACGGCTTTTCGCCGTTTGCCTGGTATCGGATCGTGATCGGCAGCGCGTTCATCTACTGGCTGATGGTGTGAGCAAGGGCGGTCGCAACCCGACCAGCCCCGAACGCCTCGTCGCAATTATGGCAAAAACATGGCGATCAGGCTTGCAACGCGATGCCATCTGCCGCAGGTAGGGGGATGAGCCGGATCGGACTTACGAACCGCTCGAAATTAAGGGGAATCATTATGAAGAGCATTTTCAAGACGTCGATGGTCGCTTCGGTTGCTGCGCTCAGCCTGGGCCTCGTGGCCTGCGACAGCCCGACCGAAGATGCCGCCGAAGATCGTGCCGACGCGGTTCGCGACGCCACCGCGGCCGAAGCCGACGCGATGGAGCACGAAGCCGAGCTGCTGCCCGAAGCTGCCGAAGAGCAGATGGAAGCCAATGCCGAGGCTCTCGAAGAAGCCGGCGAAGAAGCTGCCGAGCAGATCGAAGATCCTGCCATGTAAGCTTCGCCGGTCTCTGGTGAAATTCAGAACGGCCCCGGAGCGATCCGGGGCCGTTTTGCGTGGTTCTTGCGTGGTCGAGTCACGCCTCGGGACGTTTGCGGACGGAGCGTCAGACCGGCTTGGCGCCGCTCCCGCGCCCGCCGCGCAGGAGATATTCCTGAGTGCCCCGGTTCACCACATTGTCGACGTCGATCACCGCCGAATTGGCGTAGGTGAAGGCAGGCGGAAGATTGCGATAGAGCCGGTCGAAGTCGCGTTCCACCGTCTGGCGGTAAAGATCCTCGAAGCTCTCGATCACGAAATAGGTCGGCTGCAGATCGCTGATCACGTAATCGGTGCGCATCACCCGGTCGACATTGAGGATGATGCGGTTGGGGCTCTTGGCCTGCGTCGCATAGACCACCTCGGTCGGTCCGGAGAGGATCCCGGCGCCATAGGCCTTGATGCCGTCGGCTTCCTCGATCAGTCCGAACTCGACCGTGTACCAGTAGAGCGCGCCGAGCGCCTTCAGCCGGTTGTAGCGCATCGCCTTCCACCCGGCCTTGCCGTATTCCTGCATGTAGTCGGCGAAGGTGGGATCGGTGAGCATCGGCACATGGCCGAAGACGTCGTGGAAGACGTCGGGCTCCTGGATATAGTCGAAGGTCTCGCGCGTGCGGATGAAATTGCCCGCCGGAAAGCGGCGGTTGGCGAGGTGCCAGAAGAAGACGTGATCGGGGATCAGCATCGGCACGGGCACCACGCTCCAGCCGGTGAGCTTGCCCAGATCCTCGCTCATCGCGGCGAAATCGGGCACCCCGCCCCTCCCCAGGTCGAGCTTGTCGAGCCCGGCGAGGAAGGCGCTGGCGGCGCGGCCGGGGAGGACCTCCATCTGGCGGGCGAAGAGATCGTCCCAGATCGCGTCGTCATCGGAATCGTATTCGGTCTGCTTGGGCTCGAGCCAGTCTTCGCCCAGATGCCCGGGGCGCTGCAGCGGCGCGGTGAAGACCTCCGCTGGCATCTCCGGGAGGCGGCTGAAATCCTGTTCTTGGGTCGCGGTAGTGGCCATACGACCTATCTAGCGATTGCGGGGCCCGCTTACAAATCACGCCGCCGAATCAAGTGGCGCGTTCGAACACCGCCGCCATGCCCTGGCCGCCGCCGATGCACATTGTTTCCAGCCCGTAGCGCACTTCGCGGCGCTGCATTTCATGCGCCATGTCGGCGAGGATGCGCAGCCCGGTCGCGCCGATCGGGTGGCCGAGCGAGATGCCCGAGCCGTTGACGTTGAGGATGTCGCGGCGCGAATCGTCCTCGCTCCAGCCCCAGCCCTTGAGCACCGCGAGCACCTGCGGCGCGAAAGCTTCGTTCAATTCCACCAGCCCGATGTCGTCCCAGCCCATCCCGGTGCGTGCGAACAGCCGCTCGACCGCGGGGACCGGGCCGATCCCCATTCGGCTCGGGTCGCAGCCCGCCGCGCTCCAGCTGTGGAACCACAGGATCGGTTCGAGCCCCAATTCCTCCACCTTGTCCTCGGCGACGACGAGGCAGGCGGCGGCGGCGTCGTTCTGCTGGCTGGCGTTCCCCGCAGTGACGATGGCCGCGGGATCGCGCTTGCCGTCGATGGCACGCAGCGCGCCAAGCGTCGCCATATCCGCATCGGCGCGAAAGCCTTCATCCTTGTCGAACACCAGCGGATCGCCGCGGCGCTGCGGGATCTCGACCGGCACCAGCTGTTCGTCGAAGCGGCCCGCTTCCCAGGCGGCGGCGGCGTTGCGATGCGAGCGGACCGCGAATTCATCCGCCGACTCGCGCGAGATATCGTAGTCTTTCGCGAGATTTTCGGCGGTTTCGATCATTCCCGTGATCACCCCGAAGCGCTCTATCGGCTGGCTCATCAGCCGCCCGCGGGTCAGCCGGTCCCACAGCTCCATATCGCCCATTCGAGCACCATGTCGCGCCCTTGTGGTGTAGTGTTAGACATTCTACATGCTCTCGACCCCGCCCGCGAGCACGCAATCGGCCACGCCGGTCTGGACCATCATCGCCGCG
>JAHJPT010000322.1 GCA_018819685.1 Alphaproteobacteria bacterium | reverse complement strand
GCGGCGCGAACTTGCGCGCGCTGTCGGGCGGATCACCGCGCAGTGCGACAATATGGCGCACCCCCGCTTCCCAATAGCGCTCGGCGATTTCGCGGATTTCGGTCTTGCTCGCATCGACGCAGGTGAGATGCGCGGCGGCGGGCAGCTTCGCCTCCTCGACGATCCGCGCCACGGTGCGGTGGGTCCGCTCGCGGGTGCTGCCGCCTGCCCCATAGGTGACCGAGACGAAGCTGGGATCGAGCGGGGCCAGTTCCTCGATCGAGGCCCACAGCTGCGCTTCCATCTTTTCCGATTTGGGCGGGAAGAACTCGAAGCTGACGTCGATATCGCCGGGCAGGCCGGAGAACAGCGGCGCGTCGAGCGCGGTGCGCGCTTCCTGCATCTGGTCGAGAGTGGGGCTCACGAGGCAACCTTTCGTTCGGGGTCGAACCGCGCCGGATGGACATCCCGCCGCGCGCCGACCCAGATCTTCACCACCAGTTCGCCGCCTTCGAGCGCCTGCGGATCGTCCGCATCGAAGCCCGCATCGGCGAGGAAATCCGCCATCTGGTCGTCGCGGAAGCCGAGCCGGGCATGAGCGTGCTTTTCGCGCAGTTCCTCGCGCTGATGGGCGGCGAAATCGACGATGGCGACTCGCCCACCGGGCCTGAGCACGCGCGCGGCCTCGACCAGCGCGGCGGCGGGATCGGGCGCGAAATGCAGCACCTGGTGGAACAATACGGTGTCGAAACTCGCATCGGAGAAGGCCAGGCCGGCGAAGTCGCCCTGAACCAGTTCGACCCGCTCGGTCGGGAGGTGCTGGAGCTTGGCGCGCGCCACCCGCAGCATCGCCAGGCTCTTGTCGAGCGCGACGATATGGTCGGCCGAGCGCGCGAACAGCTCTGCCATGCGTCCGGTGCCGGTGCCGATGTCGAGCAACCGTCCCAGACCCTGCCGATCGAGTGCGCCGGCGAGCGCGGTCTCGACCTGTTCGTCCGAGGTGTGCATCCGCCGCAATTCGTCCCAGTCGTGGGCGTGTTCGGCGAAATAGGACGCCGCCTGTTCTTCGCGCGTGGCCCGGATCGCCGCAAGCCGTTGGCGATCCTGCGCACAGGCGCGGGCGAATTCCGGGTCTTCGCGCTCGGCGCATTCGAGCATCGTGGTGATCGCCTGCCGCAGCGGGCTCTGCCGATCGCCTGCGGGTGCGGCGCGCAGGAACACCCAGCTGCCCTCGCGTCGCCTCTCGGCCAGACCGGCGCTGGCGAGAATGCCGATATGCCGCGAGACCCGCGGCTGGCTCTGGCCGAGCACCAGCGCGATTTCGCCGACCGCAAGCTCCATCGACCCGACCAGCCGCAGGATGCGCAGGCGGGTGCTGTCGGCCAAAGCCCGGAAGGTCGTCTCGATCGACATGAATCGAGGATATAAAGGTATCGACAAATGTGTAAATGGATTTCCGCACCGGGAGGCGGGAATGGATGATATCACCGCGCGCTGGAGCGAGGGGGAATACCCTCCCTTGCCGGCGTCGGCGCGCTCAGAGCTGGATCCAGCCCAGCGCCCTCGCCCCCATCCACAGCCCCATGCCGATCATGAACAGGTTCTCGGTCAGCGAGACGAAACCCAGCGGGACGTTGGAATTGCCGCCGACGCAGGCGCATTTGAGCTCGCGCTTGTCGATATAGACCGCCTTGAACACGCTGCCCGCGCCGACGCTGCCGATGAACAGCGCGACCGGGACCGAGACGATCGGCAGCGCATGCGCAACCATCAGCACCCCCGCCAGCGCCTCGCCGAAAGGGTAGATATAGCCGTAGCGGACCCAGCGCCGCGCCAGCAGGTCGTAATTGAGGAACATGGTCGAGAAGCTGCGCAGATCCTGCAGCTTCTGCACCGCGAGGAAGCACATCGACAGGCTGACGAACCACTCGATCGCCTGCACCGAGAAGACGGTCCCGAGCGCATACCAGCTGATCGCCAGCCCGAGCAGAAAGGCGACCGCGAAGATCGCGATCACCGGCTGGTAGCTGGTCGCGCCCTCCTTCTGCACCGATTTGCCCAAATGCGCGCGCAGATCCTCATAGCCGCCGATCCGGCGGCCCTCGATGAATGCCTGCGGCGTGGTGGCAACGCCATGCTCCTGCTTGAAGGCATCGGTCTCAGCGCGGGTGGTCAGGTGATGATCCTCGACCGCGAAGCCCTCGCGTTCGAGCAGGTCAACGGTCTTGAGGCCATAGGGGCAGACATGGCCCGGCATGACCATGCGGTAGACGCTCGCGGTCTTCGCGGCGGTCTTCGGGGCGCTCACGACCCGGCGCCGGCTTGCGCCGGATAGCTCGCCCAGACCTTCATGCCTTCGGGGCCGAAGGCGACGACCTGATAGGCCTGGCGATGGCCGCCATGCTCCATGCCCGGCGAGCCCATCGGCATTCCCGGTACGGCCAGCCCGGTGACGCCTGCGGGACGCTCTGCGAGCAGCCGCTCGATATCCGCGGCCGGGACATGGCCTTCGATGACGTAACCATCGACGATGGCCGTGTGGCAGGACTGCAACTGCGCCGGAACGCCGTGCTCTGCCTTCACCGCGCGCATGTCGGGGTGGTCGACCGTCTCGACGCTGTGGTCGTCGCCATGCTCGATGTGATCGGCCCAGGCGGTGCAGCAGCCGCAGGAGGCGTCGCGGTACATGGTGAAGGTCGCGGCCTGCGCGCTGCAGGCGGCGAGCGAGCCGCCCAGCATGAGCGCGCCGGCGAGGCTGCGGCGAAGCACGGCGGTGCGGATGGTGGCGAGCATGATCGGTTCCTCGATTACTGGACGGATGGGGTAAGAGATGGCTTCATCTTTTGGCGCGTTCGAAGAGATCGACGAGTTCGTCGAACTTGACCTTCTGCTCGGCCGCATCGCCGCTGGCGATCGCTTCGGAGACGCAGCAGGCGGCGTGGCGCTTGAGGATCTCGCTCTCGGCGCGCCCGAGCGCGGCCTTGACCGCCTGGACCTGCGTCAGGATATCGATGCAATAGCGGTCGTCCGCCACCATCTTTGCGACCCCGCGTACCTGGCCCTCGATCCGGCGGAGGCGGTTGAGAAGAGGTGTCTGATCGGGCTTCAAGGCTCTTCTCCAGCGGGAACGCGATACCGTATGGGGGTATATAGGCCCTTTGGGTCCCCCAGAACAAGGGGTCCTCTAAAGCGAGCGCCGAGTCGAAAAATCCAAATCCGGTGGCGTTTTGCGGGTCGTTATGGCTATGGGGCGCACGAAAGCTCCGCGCCCGAAGGATGAATTCGACCCGACAATGCCGATTTCGCTGACGCTCTTTACCCTTGCCGGCCTGCCCTTCGTCGCCGCGCTGCTGATCGCGCTCTGCGCCGATCGCGGAAGGGCGATCCATTCGGGCATCGCCGCCGCGGCGAGCGCGATCGGTCTGGC
>JAHJPT010000321.1 GCA_018819685.1 Alphaproteobacteria bacterium | reverse complement strand
GCGGCACGTTCGGCATGCGACAGCAGTCGCAGTTCCTCGCGGCGCTGTTCGGGCTCGAGCCCCAGCAGCGCCTCGGCGCGGTCAGACCGGATCATGGTCGCGGCTTTCGAGAACCGGTTCGGGGGTGCTCTCCGCGCCAATCTCCGGCGCACCGTCATGCGCGAGGATCAGCGCGTTGGCCGCGCGGCGATTGCGCATGTCGTCGATGAAGGTGTCGATCCGGTCGAACACCGCCTGCTCGTCCTCCTCTTCCTCGCGGAAGGCGCGCTCGCGGGCCACGGTCTCGCGGTGCGCGGCGAGCAGCCGCAGCGCCGAGGCGACATCCATCTTGTGCTTGGGTTCCGGGTCGCGCAAATAACCCAGCACCTCCATCTCGAGATGCTGATAACCCTCGGTCAGCGCCGCCAGCCAGCGCGCCGCGAAACCCGGATCCTCGCGCCGCAGCGCATAGGCCTTGCCCGGCACCACCCGGGCGCGCCACGCCGCGGCGGTGACGTTGGAGGTCTCGGCCAGCGCTTCGAGAAAGCGATCCGGCCACTCGGTTGCGACGGTCCGCGCCCCGCGCCGCCTGCGGACCACGCGCCCGGTGGCGGTTCTGGTGTCCTGATAGCGCTGCAGGAACGCCGGATTGGTGCTCGCGCGGCTGTAGACGGTGGTGGGGTGGATCCCGGTCAATCGGGCGGCAGCGGCGACGGACAGACCGCTGCGCAGCGCGGCGAAGAATCCGGGCTCCCACGGGCGCGGCCGGTCCTTTGCCGGTGGTTTGGTCTCGGTCATGGCGGGGGTATCCGTAAGCTGGGGCGAGCGGGGCGACCCGCTGCCGGACGGCAGGCATGCGAAGGGCGGCGCCGGAAAGCCCGGCACCGCCCGCAATCGAATCACACTATCGCGATGTTCCGTTTCTCTAACCAAAGAGTGTCACGATGTCAAGACAAAAAACCAAATAGGTTCGTATGCGCTATGCCGCTGCGCCATGCGATGCCGCTTGCCAGCGCCCTGCGCAGCCCGTAACCGGCGCGCATTCTACGGGATGGAAGGGTCGGACCGCATGCTGCGCAGTCTCTACAATTGGACGTTGGAGAAGGCCGCGCATCCGCATGCGGTGTGGTGGCTCGCCGTCTTCAGCTTCGTGGAATCGAGCTTTTTCCCGATCCCGCCGCACCCGCTGCTCGGGCTGATGTGTCTCGCCGAACCCAAGAAGGCGATCCGCTTCGCCGCGGTCTGCACCGCCGCCTCGGTGCTGGGCGGATTGTTCGGCTATCTGATCGGCTGGGGGCTCTACGATACGATCGGCGCCTGGCTGATCGGTGCGCTCGGCCTGACCGAGGCCTTCCCGGTCGCCGCCTGCCACTTACGCGAATATGATTTCGAGGCGATCCTGATCGCCGGTGCCACCCCGGTGCCGTTCAAGCTCCTGACCATCACCGCGGGCTTCATCGGGATGAACCTGGTCACCTTCACGCTCGCCAGCATCGCCGGGCGCGGGCTGATCTTCATGACCGTGGGGATATTGTTCCGCCTGTTCGGGGCGCCGATCAAGCTGTTCATCGACAAATATCTCGGCCTGCTGACCACGCTGTTCGTGCTGCTGGTGGTCGGCGGGGTGCTGGTGCTGACGCAGCTCGGCCAGGGCGAGGACGACGGCACCGACGTCTGCGCGCAAGCGACGACGGTCAACCCGCTGGCGTGAGGCGCGGGCCGGGGGCACGGCCAGCCGTCACGTCGTTGCGAGCCGCCACCGGCGGTGCGGCAATCCATCGCCGAAGCTGCCGGTTTCAAACGCCGGTTGCGGTAGTCGGCAAGCTCAGCCCATGGATTGCTTCGTCGCTACGCCCCTTGCAAGGACGAGGGGCTGAGAAAAACGTCCACACTTCCTGCCTCGTGATTGCGAGCCGCCGCAGGCGGCGCAGCAATCCAGGGCCGACGCCATCCACCCGCCGCAACCGCAACGAAGCCGTAGTTCAGCCTTCGAACCGGATATCCAGCGTGATCTCGGTATCGAGCAAGCGCGAAATCGGGCAGCCGGTCTTGGCCTCCTGCGCCAGCTCCTCGAACTTCTCGCGTGCCAGACCGGCGACCTTGCCCTTGGTCGACAGCGCCGATTTGGTTACCTTGAAGCCGCTGTCATCCTTCTCCAGCGTCACCTCCGCGCTGGTCGCGACCGAGCCGTCCTCATGCCCCGCCTCGGCCAGCTTGAACGACAGCGCCATGGTGAAACACGCCGCATGCGCCGCCGCGATCAGCTCCTCCGGATTGGTCCCGGCCTTGTCCTCGAACCGGGTCTGGAACCCATAGGGCTGCGCCGAAAACGCTCCCGATCCGGTCGAGATATGGCCCTTGCCCGATTTGCCCAGGCCCTCGTAGCTGGCGCTGGCGGTGTTGGTGGTCTTCATCGATGCGGTCTCCTTTCACAAGCAGAGACGCGCCGGAGGGGGACGATGTTCCGTGAAAGCGGCCCTCAGATGATCCCGACCGCTTTGCCGGCGCGTTCGAACATCGTCAGGATCGTCGCGACCTCCTGCTCGCTGTGCTCGGCGCAGAGCGAGCAGCGCAGCAGCGTCATGTTCGCAGGGGTCGCGGGCGGGCGGGCGAGGTTGACGTAGAGCCCCTCTTTCAGCAGCGCCTCCCACATCGTCGCGCCCTTTTCCAGATCGGGCATGATCACCGCAATGATTGCGCTCTGCGCCTCGGGCGTGCCGAGCGTGAAGCCGAGTTCGCGCAAGCCCGCGTGGAGGTTGCGCGAATTCTCCCACAGATGCGCCCGCTTGTTGGAGCCGTGCATCAGCTTGCGGATGCTGGTCGCGGCGGTTGCGACGACGCTTGGCGGCAGGCTGGCGGTGAAGACATAGGGGCGGCACACCAGCCGCATGATTTCGAACTTGGGATGGTTGGAGACGCAGAAGCCGCCCACCGTGCCCACGCTTTTCGAGAAGGTGCCGATGATGAAATCGACGTCGTCGATGATCCCCTGATCCTCGCAGACCCCGCGGCCGTGCTCGCCGATGAAGCCCATCGAATGCGCCTCGTCGACCAGCACCATCGCGCCGTTCTCCTTGCAGATGCGGACCATCTCCTTGAGCGGCGCGACATCGCCGAGCATCGAATAGACGCCTTCGAGCACCACCAGCTTGCCCGCGCCCGCCGGAATCCGCTTGAGCCGCTTCTCCAGCGCTTCGACGTCGTTGTGCTTGAACGGCACCACTTCGGCATTGCCCATGGCGCAGCCGTCCCAGATGCTGGCGTGGCTGTCGATGTCCAGGATCACGTAATCGCCCTTGCCCGCGATCGTGGAGATGATCCCGAGATTGGCCTGGTAGCCGGTCGAGAAAACCATGGCGTGATCCATGGCGTAGAATTCGCGCAGCGCGTCCTCGCATTCGCGGTGACCCTGATAGGTGCCGTTGAGAACCCGGCTCCCGGTGGTGCCGGCGCCGAAGTCCGCAAGTGCCTGTTTTCCCGCCTCGATCACATCGGGATCGAAGGTCATCCCCATGTAATTGTAGGTGCCGAGCAAAATGGTCTCGCGGCCGTTGCAGATCGCGCGGGTGGGCGAAAGCACCTTCTCCATCACCAGGTTGAACGGATCCTCGATCCCGGTGTCGAGCAGCCCCTGGCGCATCGCGATCAGATCGTCGAACTTGCTGAACAGATCGGGCGAATCGCCGGTCAGCTCGGGCGGCTGGTCGGGCTGGAGAATGCCTTCGCTCATGCGTCGGCTTCCCGCGAGGCCTGGAGCTTCTGGACCGCATCGACCAGCTGGCCCCAGCGCTCGATCTCCGCCTGCTGGTTCATCGAGATGATGATATCGAACTCGTCCTCGATCGCGGCGACGAAATCCATCACCGTCAGGCTGTCGAACTCCAGATCGTTCTGGAACGAAGTGTCCTCGGTGATCGCGACGCCCTTGGTGTTGAAGGGCTCGACCTGAGCGCGGATGCGGCTGTCGACTTCGGCTCTGTCCATGATCGGCGGTCCAATTCTGTCAGGCGGCGGGGGATGGGGCCCGCGCCGGGAAAGGGTCGGCCAAAGCGGTTCGGGCGGTCGTTTGTCAAGCGCGGGCGCCCTTTGGCGGGTGCGCGGAACGGGCTTGCGAAGCGCTCAATCGCCCAGCAGCTCGCGCACCGCCGCCATGAAGGG
Organism: Alphaproteobacteria bacterium; assembly: GCA_018819685.1. Lineage (GTDB taxonomy): Bacteria > Pseudomonadota > Alphaproteobacteria > Sphingomonadales > Sphingomonadaceae > Qipengyuania > Qipengyuania benthica. Next base: position 1,376 of record JAHJPT010000321.1, on the reverse strand, counting down.
GCCGATCGACACTGGCTTGGCGAGGTAGTCGCTGGCGCCCGCATCGCGGATGCGTTCCTCGTCGCCCTTGCCGGCATAGGCGGTGACCGCAAGCACGGGTGTTTGCGTGAAAGCGGCATCCTGTTTGAGCTGCGCGATCAGATCGATGCCCGAGACATTGGGCAGCTGGATATCCATGATCACCAGCTCGGGGTTGTACTTCTTGGCGGTCTCCACCACGTTCTGCCCATCGGCCACCGGCACCACTTCATAGCCATTGGCCTTCAACACGTCACAAAACAGCTTACGGTTGAGGTCGTTGTCCTCGACAACCATGATTCTCTTTGCCACGGACCACGCTCCTGCTCGCTATCGCGCGGGCGTTAGGGCTTTCACGGGAGGCTGACAATTCTTCAGCGCAGACAGACCGCCGAGACGAGCGGAAGCGACGCCCAGGCGCTTGCGCTCTCCGCGCTGGTGTGGGTGCTCGAGGACGAGCGCCGCGCCGAACGGCTGCTGACGCTCTCGGGGCTCACTCCCGACCAGTTGCGCGACGGTCTGACCGACCCCGCGGTGCTCTCGGCGGTGCTCGATTTCCTCGCCGCGCACGAACCCGACCTGATCGCCGCCGCCGAAGCGCTCGCGGTCCCGCCCGAGCGGATCGTCGCCGCGCAACGGAGCCTGTCCGTATGAACCGCCCGCTGGTGATCTCCGATTGCGACGAGGTGCTGCTCCACATGGTGGCGCATTTCCGCGACTGGCTGGATGAGGAAACGCAGGTCGAGTTCAACATGCAAGGTGCCGATTTCGGGACCGCGATGCGCTGGCGCGACAGCGGCGAGCCGCTCGAGCAGAAGGAGATATGGCGCTATCTCGGCCAGTTCTTCGACTCCCAGATGGACCGGCAATTGCCGATCGCCGGCGCGATCGAGGGGATCAACACGCTCGCCGAGAAGGCCGATGTGGTGATCCTCACCAATCTCACCGACGAGCGCCAGCTGCACCGCGTCGAGCAGCTCGCCAAGCACGGCGTCGAGGCCAAGGTCTACACCAACCAGGGGCCCAAGGGTCCCGCGCTGCAGCGCATCCTCGCCGAATACGAGCCCAGCCGGGCGATCTTCATCGACGACCTGCCGCAGCATCACCAGTCGGCGCGCGAGACGCTCGCCGATATCACCACGCTGCATCTGTGCGGCGAGCCTGCGCTGGCGCCGCATATCGCCTGCGCGCACCGCGCCGGCCACGCCGACGCCCGTATCGACGACTGGGCCAGCGCGCTGCCCTGGCTGCTCGACCGTATCGAAGGAAAACCCGCATGAGCATTGCCGCCCGTCTCCAAGAGCTTGGTATCGTCCTCCCGAAAGCCGCGGCCCCCGTCGCCAGCTACCAGCCGCTGG
>JAHJPT010000320.1 GCA_018819685.1 Alphaproteobacteria bacterium | reverse complement strand
TCGACGATCGTCGGCGGGCATTCGGGATGCGCCGCGATCGGCGCGCCGGGATATTGCTGCTTGAGCTTGAGCAGCTCGGTCTCGCTGAAGGCCTCGTGGACGATGCAGACCCCGGGCCACAGCAGCATCTCGCGGTCGAACTTGCGGCTGAGATAGCCGCCCAGATGGCGATCGGGACCGAAGATGATCTTCTGGTCCTTGGGGATCTGGCTCAGGATCGTCTCGGCGCTGGAGCTGGTGACGATCACGTCGGAGAGCGCCTTCACCTCGGTCGAGCAATTGATGTAGGTCAGCGCGATGTGATCGGGGTGCGCCTCGCGGAAGGCTTTGAACTTCTCGGGCGGGCAGCTGTCTTCGAGGCTACAGCCCGCATCCATGTCGGGCAACACGACGATCTTCTCGGGGCTGAGGATCTTGGCGGTGTCGGCCATGAACTTGACGCCGCAGAACGCGATCACATCGGCATCGGTCTCGGCCGCCATCTGGCTGAGCTGGAGCGAATCGCCGACGAAATCGGCGAGATCCTGGATCTGCGGGCTCTGATAGTAATGTGCGAGGATCACCGCGTTGCGCTCCTTGCGCAGGCGATCGATCTCGGCGAGCAGGTCGGTGCCGGTGGGCGGGGTGGTCTGGGCAGTCATGAGGGCCCCCTTCGGGTCTTGGATTGTCATTGAGTACGGTGTGTTCGCGCCGGTGCTGCGGTTCGGGCCGGCTAGCTCGCCTCGGTCTCGTCTTCGAAGCGGACCCGCACGCGGACGTCGCCATAGCCCGCCACCTGGAGCGGAATGGCGAGGTTCTGGCGCACCGCAGCCTTGGCCGCTTGCCGCGCGAGCGCGACGACTTCGGGGTTTCTGGCGAAAGCGCTGGCCTTGGCCTGCGCCTGCCGCGAATTGTTGCGTGCCAGATCCTGCGAGGCGTCGCGGGTCACCCAGGAGCCTTCGGTGAAGACGCGCGCCCGCGCTTCGTCGAGATTGGGCGTGGTGGTCCGGATCGGGGGCAGGGTCACGTCGAGCGTCTCGCCTTCGGCATCCCAGGCGAAATCGCCGCGATCCATCCCCGACAGGTCGAGCCGGTATTCGACCGAGGCGGGAATGATCGTCGCCTGGCGCGAGCGCAGCACGGGCACCCCCAGCACTCCGCGGGTGTCTTCGCTCTCGGCGACCACTTCGAAGCGCGAGCTGAACACGGTGAGCGCGTTCTGCCGCTCGAACGCCAGCATGGCGCTGCCCACCGGATCGCCTTCCTCCTGATAGAGGAACGCGCGCCAGCCGAGCCAGACCACGGCGGCGAGGAGGACGAACACCACCAGCCAGGGCGCGCCTTTTGCGAGGCTGAGCCGCGCAACCGGTGCATCGCGCGTCACCTGCGGTTCGAGCGTCCGGCCGGTCTTCAACTGGTCTGCCATATATCCTCCGAACGGACGACGAGGCCGCGCCGTTCCAGATCGATGAGGTGCGCAGTCACCGACAGCGCCGCCGCCTTGGTGAGCTTGGGGTCGAGCCCCTTGTACATCTGCGCCACCAGCTCGCCGACCTGCTGGCGGGCTTCGCCCAGCAGCCGCAGGATCTGGTTCTCGCGCTGGCGGCGATGGCCGATCATCGAACGCACCAGCTGGCGCGGCTTGGTTACTGCGGGGCCGTGCGCGGGGTAGAGCACGCGGTCGTCGCGTTCGTGGAGCAATTGCAGGCTCGCCATGTAATCGCCCATGTCGCCATCGGGCGGGACCACCACGCTGGTCGACCAGCCCATCACGTGATCGCCGCTGAACAGCGCGCCGCTTTCCTCCAGCGCGAAGCACAGATGGTTGGAGACATGGCCCGGGGTGGCGAGCGCGGTGAGCGTCCAGCCCGGTCCGGTCATTGCCTCGCCATCCGCCAGCACCCGGTCGGGTGCGTAATCGGGGTCGAAGCCCTCGTCGGCGCGCGGCCCGGCGGTGTCGAAAGCGAGCGGCGCACAGCCGACGATGGGGGCACCGGTGCGGCGGGCGAGCGGGCGCGAGCCGGGCGAATGATCGCGGTGGGTGTGGGTGCACATGATCGCGCAGACATGCTCGCCGCCGATCGCCGCTTCGAGCGCGGCGAGATGCGCGGGCTCGTCGGGACCCGGATCGATCACCGCGCAGCCGTCACCCAGCCCGACGATATAGGTCTGGGTGCCGGTGTAGGTGAAGGGCGAGGGGTTGGGCGCGAGCACGCGGCGCACCAGCGGCTCGATCTGCTCGGCCTCTCCGGTGGGCCAGGGTTTGGGCGGTGCCTTTGCCATGGGGGGCATATGGGGATGCGCGCCGCGTTAGTCGAGCATGCACTGTGCCGGCTCGACTTGGCGCGCCGCCTCGGGATAAGGCTGGCCCCATGGGAGAGACAATTCTGGTCCTCGATGAGGGCACCACATCCACGCGGGCGATGATCTTCGCTCCCGACGGGACGATGCAACGGGTCGTCCAGGCCGAGATCACGCAGCATTATCCACGCCCCGGCTGGGTCGAGCACGATGCGGGCGAGATCTGGGACAAAACGCTGCGTTGCGCGCGCGAGGCGATCGGCGGGGATGCCTCGGCCATCGCCGCGATCGGCATCACCAACCAGCGCGAGACCGTGGTGGCCTGGGACAAGGTCAGCGGCGAACCGCTGGCGCGCGCGATCGTGTGGCAGGACCGGCGGACCAGCGGCTTCTGTTCAGAACTGAAGCGGGCGGGGCACGAGACCGAGATCCAGCGACGAACGGGTCTGCTGCTCGATCCCTATTTCTCGGGCACCAAGATGCGCTGGCTGCTCGACAATGACCATACGGTACGCGGCGCGGCACAGGCCGGGACGCTGGCCTTCGGAACGGTCGAGAGTTGGCTGGTCTTCAAGCTGACCGGCGGCGCGCATCTCAGCGATGCCAGCAACGCCAGCCGCACCCAATTGTTGCCGCTCGATGGGGCACAGTACGATCCTGCGCTGTGCGATCTGATGGGGGTGCCGCTGGCGGCGTTGCCGCAGGTCACCGACACCCATGGCGAGCTGGCGCACTGCGACGCAACCTGGTTCGGGCGGGCAATTCCGATCTGCGGGCTGGTCGGCGACCAGCAATCGGCGACCGTGGGACAGGGGTGCCTGTCCTTCGGCGAGACCAAGGCGACCTATGGCACCGGCGCTTTCGTGCTGACCAACAAGGGCAGCGCCATCCCGCGTTCGGACCACCGCCTGCTCGGCACCGTGCTCAACCAGCGCGACGGCAAAAGGACCTATGCGCTCGAAGGTTCGGTCTTCGTTGCCGGAAGCCTGGTCCAGTGGCTGCGCGACACGCTGGGGCTGATCGAGACCTCGGGACAGACCGAGGAACTGGCGCGCTCGGTGGCGGATAGCGGCGAGGTGGTGATCGTGCCGGCATTGTCGGGTCTGGGGGCGCCGCATTGGCAGCCCGAGGCGCGCGGGGTGATCGCCGGGCTCAGCTTCGCCAGCGGCAGGGCGCAGATCGCGCGCGCCGCGCTCGAGGCGATGGCGCATCAGACCTACGATTTGGCGCAAGCCTTCGCCGCCGATGGCGCGGCCTGGACCGCGCTGCGGATCGATGGCGGGATGAGCGCCAACGACTGGATGGCGCAGGATCTGGCCGACATGCTGGATATCGCGGTCGAGCGGCCCGATTTCGTCGAGACGACGGCGCTCGGGGCGGCGCTGTGCGCGGCGGTGGGGGCGGGTCTCTACGCCACGCTCGAGGAAGCGGCGGGGGCGATGCGCGGTCCCGCGAGAAGCTTTACCCCCAGTTCGACCGATGCGGTCCGACAGGAACGGCTGACGCGCTGGCGCAAGGCCCTCGCCGCCGCCTGAAGACGGTTAGCCTGCGAGCGATTGCGGCGCGAACGCCTCGGCGATGCGGTTGCGCATCGCGTCGACGGCATTGTCCTCGACCGGCTGCACTCGCGGCCAGTCGCGGTCGAGCCGAGCGACCCGTGCGTGCAGCCGCTCGCTTTCGCGGACCAGATGGCGGGTTTCGGGCAGGAGTTTCTCCATCATCCCGGGCATCGAGGGGCGTTCGGCGGGCAGCCGGCCGTGTCGGCGCAGTTGGTGCTCGTCGAGCTCGCCCGCCAGGAAGGCGCGCTGGTTGAGCAGCCAGGCGAGCACGTGCATCAGCCGCGTGGTAGTCCTCAGGCCTTCGATCGACAGGGCGATCCGCGCTTCGTTGCGACTGCTGCCGGGCGCCATCTCGCCGCGCTGGTCGAAGGCGTCGCGGGCTTCGTCCGCCAACATCAGGGCCTCGGTGTAAAGGTCTTCGATGATGGTGCGGCGGGCGGTGGTAGTGGCTGTCATGGGGTCGCTGGCTAGCGGCCCCCGGACCTCCGCTCCAGCGCGACGAACGCAGTGTCCCAATTCCGAACCACGGCCGCTTCGGGCGTCCCTCCGGGCGATCCGTCAGGCGATGATGTCGGGCAGGAGATTGTCCTCGAGATCGGCGATCTGGTCGCGGATCCGCAATTTGCGCTTCTTGAGCCGCGCGATCTGCAATTGATCGGTCGATCCCGATTGCGTCAGCGCATGGATCGCCGCATCGAGATCGCGATGTTCGCTGCGCACAACTTCCAGCCGCTTCCTCAGCTCCTGCTCGGTCACGCATCCATCCTGCCTGATGCGACGAATCCACTCGCCGCGATTACGATCCGCCCGACCGCTAAAGCAAATCGGGCTCTTCGCAAACGCAAGCGAATATGTTTCATTGCTGTGACGCGGTTCGCCCGCGCTGGCGAGTCGCTCGTTCGGGGTCATCCACCTCCTAGGAGAAAGCCTTATGCAATCACCTCATGTTGAAGCGCTTCGTACCAGGCATGCCGGGCTCGAGGCCCGCTTGCGCAAGGAACAGTCCCGCCCCGCGCCCGACGATGGGACGATCAAGCAGATCAAACGCCAGAAGCTTCAACTGAAGGAAGAAATCGCCCGCTGCTGAGCGGAAACGGGCGGATACGGGCGCTGCGGCGGCTTTGCAGTTTGGCCGGTCTGCGATAGACCGCCCCGATGACCGCCGCCGCCAGCGCCCGCCTGATCCTGACCCGCCTGCACGAGGTGATGGCCTCGCGCCTGCACGCGCAGGCCAAGCTCGATCAGGTGGTCGAAATCATCGGCGAGAGCCTGACCAGCGAGGTGTGCTCGATCTACCTTCTGCGCGAAGGCGCACTCGAACTGTTCGCCACCCGCGGGCTCAATGCGGATGCGGTCCACGTCACGCGGCTCGGGCTGGGCGAGGGGCTGATCGGCACCATCGCCAAGAACATCGAGACGCTCAACCTCGCCGAGGCCAAGGCGCATCCCGAATTCCTCTATCATCCCGAGACCGGCGAAGAGAAATTCCACTCCTTCGCGGGAGTGCCGATCGTCTATCGCGAACGCGCGGTGGGGGCACTCAGCGTCCAGCATGTCGATCCGCGCCGCTACGAGGATGTCGAGATCGAGGCGCTGCAGACCACGGCGATGATTCTGTCCGAACTGATCGCGCACAAGGAACTGGTCGACCTCGATCATCCTCTCGACCTCGCCGAGGCGCCGAGCGGGCCCGAACTGATCGACGGGTTGGCGCTGGTCAAGGGCCTGTCCGAAGGGGTGGCGGTGTTCCACCAGCCGCGGGTCGAGATCGATCAGGTGGTCGCCGAAGACACCGAAGCCGAGCGCCAGCGGGTCTATCGCGCCTTCGACAAGATGCGCGACCAGATCGATGCGATGGGCAAGGAGCCCGAATTCGGCAAAGGGGGCGAGCATGACGACGTGCTCGAGACCTACAAGATGTTCGCCTATGACGAAGGCTGGAGCCGGCGGATCAACGAGGCCATCGATTCCGGCCTGACCGCCGAGGCGGCGATCGAACGCGTCCAGCAGCGCACGAGGATGCGGATGCGCGAGATCGACGATCCGCTGCTGGCCGACCGGATGCACGATCTGGAGGACCTCTCGAACCGGCTGCTGCGGATCGTCTCGGGCCAGCTGGGCACCGCGGCGCGGCAGGGCCTGCGCCGCGACACGATCCTGGTGGCGCGCAATCTGGGCCCGGCCGAACTCCTCGAATACGACCGTCGACGGTTGAAGGGCGTGGTGCTCGAGGAAGGCTCGCTGACTGCGCATATGGTGATCGTAGCGCGGGCGATGGACATCCCGGTGCTCGGCCGCGCCAAGGGGGTGCTGCGCCGCGTCAACGAGGGCGACGAGGTGCTGCTCGATGCCGACAAAGGCAGCGTCACGCTGCGCCCGAGCCCGCCGATGCGCGAGGCCTTCGACGCCCGCTTCGCCAAGAAACGCGAGCGCCAGGCCGCCTATGCCGAATTGCGCGATGTCGAGCCCTTCACCCGCTGCGGCACCCGCATCGGGGTGATGATGAATGCCGGCCTGCGAGACGATATGAGCGCGCTGGCGATGTCGGGGGCGGACGGGGTCGGGCTGTTCCGGACCGAGTTCCAGTTCCTCGTCTCCTCCACCCTGCCGCAGCGCGAGCGCCAGACCCGGCTCTATCGCGATGTGCTCGACGCAGCGGGCGACAAGCCGGTGATCTTCCGCACCGTCGATATCGGCGGCGACAAGGCGGTGCCCTATATCGAGGCCTCGATGAGCGAGCGCGAGGAGAACCCCGCAATGGGCTGGCGGGCGCTGCGCCTGTCGCTCGAACGCGGCGGTCTGCTCAAAGCGCAGGCGCGCGCGCTGCTCGAAGCTGCGTCCGGGCGGACGCTCAACGTGATGTTCCCGATGGTCAGCGAGCCATGGGAATTCGATGCAGCCAAGGAGGTGTTCGACGAACAGCTCGCCTGGCTCAGGGACCGCCGCAAGCGGTTGCCCGAGGAAATCCGCTACGGCGCCATGCTCGAAGTGCCCGCGCTGGCGGAAGCGCTCGATCTGATCCTGCCCAAGCTGTCGTTCCTCTCCGTGGGAACCAACGACCTCACCCAGTTCCTGTTCGCTGCCGACCGCGCCAATCCCAAGCTCGCCGAACGCTACGACTGGCTGAGCCCGTCGATCCTGCGGTTTCTGCAGCGGATAGCCCAGGGCGTCGTCGGCCATCCCGTCGATCTGAGCGTCTGCGGCGAGATGGGCGGGCGGCGGCTGGAAGCGCTTGCGCTGCTGGGCATCGGCTATCGCCGGCTTTCGATCACCCCGGCCTCGGTCGGCCCGATCAAGGAACTCGTGCGCAAGATCGATCTGGGAGAATTGAGCGGCGCGATGCAGGGTTGGCTGGCCTCGCCACCCCTCGACATGCGCGCCGCGCTTCAGGATTGGGCGAGCGAGCGGGACATCGAGACGGACTGAATCTGACCGCTTGTCAGGACCGCTTCGGCGATCCTGTCGTTGGAGCAGCGGGGCCAGGCGGTTGACTTCGGCGCAAGCTGTCGCTTTCGTACATAGTATCGGACCGGACCCGACCGGTATTGGGGATTTGATGGAAGAAGAACCGCTCGTCGAAGAAGAAACGCACGCCCCCGCTCTTACCGTGGGCGAACGCCTGCAGGCCGCGCGCCGGGCCAAGGGGATCGAATTGTCGCAGATTGCGGCCGAGACCCGCATTCCCCAGCGCCACCTCGTCGCCATCGAAAACAGCGATTATGCGCAGCTTCCCTCGCGTACCTATGCGATCGGTTTCACCCGCACCTATGCGCGGGTGCTCGAACTCGAAGAACGCGAGCTGCTCGACCAGCTGCGCGCCGAGCTTGGCGACGATCGCAGCCGTCTGAACACCGCGCCCGCGCGCTTCGAGCCTGGCGATCCGGCGCGCGTCCCGTCGCGCAAACTGGCATGGTTCGGCGCGCTGGCTGCGGTCTTGCTGCTGGTTGGCGGCTTCGCCTTCTATCGCACCTATTTCGCACCCGGCCTCGGCCCGGCACCCCTGCAGGAGGAGCGCGCACCGGTCATCGCCGAGGTGGATCGCACCCCATCGACAGACGGGACCCCCGCGATCGACCCCGATGTCGAAGTGGTCTTCACTTCCGAAATGAACGACACCTGGGTCAAATTCTACGACGCCAGCGGCGAACGGCTCTACGAGGCGCAGATGGCGCAGGGCGAGAGCTACACCATTCCCGCCGATGCCGAAGGGCCGCAGGTCTGGACCGGCAGGCCCTATGCGCTCGCGATCACGATCGACGGCCGCCCGGTGCCCAAGCTGTCCGAGGAAGACGAGATCGTGCGCGACGTCCCCGTGACCGCCGAGGCGTTGCTGGCAAGGAGCGAACCCTCGGCAACGCCCGGCAGCGATGCCTCCACCGGCGACCTCACGGTAAACTGACGCGGCAAATTCGCCGCAGCGGCTGCGATCCGCTGGGTAAACTTGCGCTTCATCCTCTCGACAGCCAAGCATGGTTAAGGCATCGCCACGCCAACACTCGCCCGAAGGAGCCATGCGATAATGACGGTTCGGACTGCCCGGATTGCCGGGTCAAGCAATTGGGGGCTGCGGTTCGTCGGAGTCGGCGGCGCCGCGCTCGCGCTGTTGGCGATTGCTCCGCCCGCACTGGCCCAAAGCAGCAATGACGAAGCGCGCGTGCGCAAGCTGGAAGCCGAAGTGCGCGCGCTGCAGCGGCGCGTGTTCCCCGGCGGCGACGGGCGCTATTTCGAGCCCGAGATCACCGGCCAGCCGCAGGCCAGCACCACGGTTTCCCAGCCGTCGACCACCGCCGTCACCGATATTCTCGCGCGGCTCGATGCGATGGAAACCCAGATCCAGCGGCTGACCGAACAGACCGAGCAGAACACCTTCGCCCTGCGCACGCTTGGCGAACGGGTCGAGGCGCTCGAAACCCTCGATGCCGGTGCGGTGCAGGGCGATGCGCCGACCGGAGGTTCAAGCGGCCTTACCAGCGGCACTCCGGCTCGCGGCCCGGCCACGACAGCGACAGCAACGCCGACGGCAACATCCACACCCACCTCCACACCCGCAGCCGCGGCACCCGATCCCGAACGGCTCGCCGCCGTCTCGGCGATCGCGAAGCCGCAGACCGAGGATCCCGCGGATGACGAATATTCCTATGGTTTCCGGCTGTGGGAGGCGGGTTTCTATCCCGAAGCGCAGCAGCAACTGACCCTGTTCGTCGAGCAGAACCCGCAACATTGGCGCGCCACCTATGGGCGCAATCTGCTCGGCCGGGCCTATCTCGACGACAGCAAGCCGCGCGAGGCGGCGCCGTGGTTCCTGCGCAATTACCAGGCGGACAAGACCGCGGCGCGCGCGGGCGACAGCCTGTTGTTCCTCGCCGAGGCGATGATCGCGCTGGACGACACCAGCCGCGCCTGCATCGCGCTGGCCGAATTCGCCGAGACCTACCCGGCGCTCGCCGCCGGGCGGTTGCTCGACCAGTACGAGCGCAACCGGGCGCGGGTGACCTGCAATTGACGCGGCGGTCGATCCGCAACTGATCGCGCGATTCCGCCGCGATCTTGCGGCGGTCTGGCCTGAGACACACGATCGACCGCAAAAGCTCGCAATCGCGGTTTCGGGCGGGCCTGACAGCATCGGATTGCTGCTGCTGGCCAATGCGGCGCGACCCGGCGCAATCGAGGCCGCGACAGTCGATCACGGCTTGCGCCCGGAAAGCGCCGCCGAGGCGCAATGGGTGGCGAGGCTTTGCGAGACGCTTGGCGTGCCGCATGAGACGCTGCGGGTCGAGGTTGCCCCGGGCAATCTCCAGAGCAGGGCGCGCGCGGCGCGCTATCATGCGCTCGACCAGTGGATGGGGCAACGCAGCCTCCACGCCGTGGCGACGGCGCATCACGCCGACGACCAGGCGGAGACGCTGCTGATGCGGCTCAACCGCGGCAGCGGCTTGCCCGGGCTTGCCGGAGTGCGACCCAGCGGCGTGGTGCCGGGAGGCAGGGGGCTGCTGGTGCGGCCGCTGCTCGGCTGGCGCAAGGCTGAGCTCGAAGCGCTGGTGCGTACAGCCGGGATCGAACGCATCGCGGATCCCTCCAATCGCGACACGCGGTTCGATCGTGTGAGAATGAGGCGGACGCTAGCCGGGGCGGACTGGCTCGATCCGCTGGCGCTGGCACGCAGCGCGGCGCTGCTGGGCGAGGCCGAGGCGGCGCTGCAGTCCGTGGTCGAGGCGACCTGGCGCGACGGCGTGACACGCCGGCACGATGGCTGGCGCTTCGCCGTGTCGCAGACCGACTATATCAGGATCGAAGTGGTGGGACGCATTCTCGCCGAGATGAATGCCCCGGCACCACGCTCGGAGATCGCGCGACTTGTCGCGCGGTTGGCGGGTGGCGACAATGCTTCGCTGGCGGGGGTTCTCGCCACGCCCTCGCAGGAAAGCGGTGCCGAGTTGTGGACCTTCCGGCCCGAGCCGCCGCGACGGTCCGGCTAGAGCAGGCTGTCGCCCATTCCGATCTGCCGGCCCTTGGTGATTACCACCAGATCGCCCTTATGCGCCGCCTCGTACAATTTGTCGGCGAAGGGATCGGGTACCGCGATGCAGCCGTGACTGGCATAGCCGTTCTCGACCACCGAGCCGCCATGGATCGCGATACCGTCCCAGGTCAGCCGCAAGGTCCAGGGCATCGGCGCATTGCCGTATTTTTCCGAGACGTTGTGGCGTTCCTTGGTCAGGATCGGGAAATTGCCGGTGGGGGTGGGGTGCTCGTCGGTGCCTAGCATCGCCACCGCCGCACCGATCTCATACCCATCGCGGAAGACCGAGACGACCCGCGCTTCGAGATCGACGGTAACGACCAGCTTGCCATCCTGCGGCACGCCGTCGGTGTCCCAATGCCATTCGCCGTATTTCATCGGCCCGTCGATCGGCAGCACGCGCTTGATCGTGAACCGCTCGGCGGCGCGGCGTTGCGCATCGGCGGCGACCCTGGCCTCGATCGCCGGGCGCGGATCGATCGGCGGCTGCACCTCGGCAACGCCCGCCATCTCGACCGCGTCGTCGGCGGCGGCGCTCTCGGCCATCAGCCCGCCCCCGGTGGCCAGCCCGCCAAGGACCAGCAAAACCGCAAGCGTCGCGCCGCCAATCCATTTGAGGGTCGGATCCATGGCCGGGAGAATAGCGATTTCGTCCAGGAAAGCCAGCGGCCGGGCGTCGCCCGTCCCGTTGGGGGACCACCCGCAAGCCGCAGGTTAATCGCTAGCCATGCGCGCCGAACAGATTGGCGATGGCGGTGCCGATCCGCAGATTGAGCGCCTGCGCGCGCTCGATCGGGTCGATATAGTCGCGCCCGATCTGCGAATATCCCTCGCCCGCGCCATCGGGATAGTCGCTCGGCTCCGCAACCGAGAAATCCGCCAGCTGCGGGAAGCTGGTGGGATAGGCACGGCGCATCTGCGCCAGGGCCTCGTCGACGCGTAGCGTGAAGACCATCTCGAGCACATCGTCGCGGTCGATATCGTTGGCGCGGCTGAAGGCGGGTATCGAGACCGCTTTAAGAAACATGTGCTTGAGCAGCGCCAGCCGCAGCGCCTGCAGCGCGCCGATGGTGCGGCGGATCTCCTCGCGACCCTCGAGCGGAGCCTCGTCGGGCAACAGCCCGAACAGGCGGTGCAGCTTGAGCGCATCGACTCGCAACCTCGAGGTCAGCCGGCGGAACACGCCGTTGCGATCGTCGCCGGTGAGATACTCGGCCAGAGTTTCGCAGGCGGGGGCGAGATGCTGTTCCATCCCGCGATAGGGGCGGCTGGCCCAATAGGCCGAATTGAACAGCTCGCCATAGGCGGCGACCGTCTTGATGCTGGCCAGCGCGTTGGAGGCGCGTACCAGCCGCATCATCTGCCGCCCGCGCGCGCTCTCCTGGAGCAGCGCGGCAATGTCCTCGTAATTGCCTTCCGCGGCGCTGCCGATCCCGGAGATGATGTTCACCGGATAGCCGAGCTGCTGGAGTATCGCGTTGTGCGGAATTGCGCGAATCTGGCGCAGGCTCATCTCGCGATCGCCCGAGAGGTCGCCCTGCCGGCGCGAGACGCGGCTGCCTGTGGTGTTGAGCAGACCCAGCCCGAAAGCGGTCACCGCGCGCGCGTAGGTGCGGCTCTCGAGATGGTCGCGCTGGTGGCTGCGGACCGCGCGGTAGAAATCCAGGCTCAGATCGGTTCGGCGGTAGAAGGGATCGGGTTCTTCGCCCGATTTGTCGCCCCGGTCGGGACCGTCGGGGCTCAGATCGGCGATGCGCGACAAGGTCGCCAGCGCCAGTTCGGGGGTGGCGAAGAACAGATAGCCGTCGCCGCCCTGAAAGCTCGCCTCGGGTTCGAGCGCGATCCCTTCGCGGGCGAAGCGGCGCCGCGCCCAGGGGCTCAGCGGCCAGGCGAGCCGGTCGGCGAAACCGCCGGGATGCGCGCCGCGCCCCATGCCTTCGCCATGGGTGTTGAAGATCAGCGCCGCGACATCGCCGAGCCCGTTGTTCGCCATCGCTCCGGCGAGACGCCCCTGCAGTCTTTCGATCGCGAGGCTGGCGGGAATCTGGCCGATGAACCGCCCGGCGTCGGAATAGCCGGTCTGAATACAGACCCGCCCGCGTTGCCGCGCGTAAGCGCGGTAGGCCGGTTCGGCGCAGAGCGCATCGAGGAAGCGCCCGCCATGTTCGAGTGCATTCTCGGTCTCGAACAAGGGCGAGACATCCACCTTGCCGGCGATCCCGAACAGTCTCGCGAAATAGAGCGCCGCCAGCACGGTCGAGGGCTGTTCGCATTCGGCGACCAGCATCCGGATCGGGGCATCGCCATCGATGTGCTGGAGGATCTGCGCCATCACCAGGAACTGGCGGATGGCGGTGCTGCTTTCGATCGCCAGCGCGGCGAAATTGGTTCGCAGCGGCTGCACCCGTTCGAGAATATCGCGCAATACCGCCATCGCGCCCTTGCTGGCGAGATCGAGCGTATTGTCCGGGTCGATCCTGCGGCGGATCGCGTTGTGCAACTGGCTGGCGTTGACGCGGAAATGGACCCCGCCCATGCCCAGCCCGTCGGCGCGCATCGCCGCGGCAAGCGTCTTGCGGGCCATCGCGTTGTCGCTCCCGCCGGAGATCGTATCGGCGGCCTCGCTATCGAGCGCTTCGACGATGGCGGAGAGGCTGGTGAGCTTGTCGGGATGATCGGCGGTGAGGCGATTGGCGGCGGCCGACAGCGCTTCGGGATCGGTGAGGTCGCCTGCGAAATCCTCGGCCCGGGCTGCGGCGAAGGCGGCGGCGCGGCGAAGCGGGTCGAGCAGCGCATGATCGGGCGCGAAACCTGCCAGCGTCTCGGCATAGCGTTCGAGCCGCTGGGCCTTCTCGGAGAGGCGGAAGCCGATCGAATGGTACCATTTGATATCGGTCCGCCCGTCCATGTCGTAACCGACCCAGGTCGCGAAGCGGAACGGCAGCGGCGACAGCGATTGCCAGCGCTCGGGCCAGCGCTGCTGCGCCTCGCCCAGAACCCGGGTGACGATGGCGTCGCGTGCATCCTGCGCCCGCGCGATCGCTTCCATCGCGTGCCGGTGCTCGTAGGCCAGCGTGATAGCCGGGCGCTCTCCTGCGTCGGCGCAGGCTCGTTCGTCGACGGGTCGCCCGCCGCTCGCCGCCTCGGCGATCGCCTCGCTCTGGCGGGGGGTGAGCAGGAAGGTGGGGTGTGCGGTGAAGACCGCATGCAACGCGGGCGTTTCCCAGCGAGCGCGGAAGCTTGCGAAATTCTCGTCGCCGCTGGCCAGTGCAATCAGATTGTCGTCGCGGGACACGGGTGCGACCAGCGATCGCAAGCGCTCGGCGCGGCTCTGGAACGAGACGCATTCCAGTTCTTCGACCAGCGCGGCGCAATCCTCGAGCGTCATGTCGCCCGATTCGAGCTGCCGCGACAGATCGAGCGAGAGCTGGAAGACCGGGTTGAACAGTGGCGTCTCGCGGATCCGTTCGTGAAGCTGGGCGAGACGGGCGGAGAGATCGGCGGCGGTCTTCATC
This sequence comes from Alphaproteobacteria bacterium, assembly GCA_018819685.1. Classification (GTDB taxonomy): domain Bacteria; phylum Pseudomonadota; class Alphaproteobacteria; order Sphingomonadales; family Sphingomonadaceae; genus Qipengyuania; species Qipengyuania benthica. The sequence goes on along the minus strand of JAHJPT010000320.1, from coordinate 473 downwards.
GGGTCAGTCCGGCGGCTTCGCGGGAGAGGCGGGTGATCGTATCGCGGTCCACCGGGCCGCGCGGCGCGACCCAGCTACCCCCGACGCACAGCACGGACTCGAGCGCCAGCCAATCGCCGGCATCCCCGGGACCGATCCCGCCGGTGGGGCAGAAGCGGCATTGCGCAAAGGGCGCGGCGAGCGCCTTGAGCGCCGGGATGCCGCCCGCGGCGACTGCGGGGAAGAATTTGAAGTGGGTCAGGCCGAGATCGAGCCCGCGCATGATGTCGCCTGCGGTGGCGATGCCCGGCAGAAACGGGATACCCTCGCGCGAAGCCGCGCGCGCCAGCGGCTCGGTCAGTCCGGGCGATACCACGAATTGCGCGCCGGCTTCGAGCGCATCGGCCAGTTCCCGCTGGCCGGTCACCGTGCCGGCGCCGACGACCGCGCCCTCGACCTTGCGCATCGCCCGGATCGCATCGAGCGCAACCGGG
>JAHJPT010000319.1 GCA_018819685.1 Alphaproteobacteria bacterium | reverse complement strand
GATGATCTTCAACGCGGTCACCGCCTCGCGGCCGTCGATCAAGCGGTGGTCGTAGGACAGCGCCAGATACATCATCGGGCGCACCACGATCTCGCCATCCACCACCACCGCGCGATCCTCGATCCGGTGCAGGCCGAGCACCGCGCTTTGCGGCGGGTTGATGATCGGGGTCGACATCAGCGAACCGAACACGCCGCCGTTGGAGATGGTGAAGGTGCCGCCCTTCATGTCTTCCATGGTGAGCTTGCCGTCCTTGGCGCGCGCACCGAAATCGGCGATGTCCTTCTCGATCCGCGCGAAACCCTTCTTGTCGGCATCGCGGATGACCGGGACGACCAGACCGTTGGGCGCGCTGACCGCCACCGAGATATCGACATAGTCGTGATAGACGATCTCGTCGCCCTCGATATAGGCGTTGGCCGAGGGGACATCTTTGAGCGCGAGGCACGCTGCCTTGGCGAAGAAGCCCATGAAGCCCAGCCTGATATCGTGCTTCTTGGCGAACAGGTCCTTGTATTTGGTGCGCGCCTCGATGACCGCGCTCATGTCGCAATCGTTGAAGGTGGTGAGCAGCGCGGCCTCTTCCTGCGCGCCCTTGAGGCGGCGGGCGATGGTCTGGCGCATCCGGGTCATCTTGACCCGCTCCTCGCGGCGCTCGCCCTTGGCGCCTTCACCGCCATCGGAACTTGCCGAGGGCGTCGAAGCGGTCGCGGCCTGATCCGGCGCGGCATCGCCGATCGATCCTCCTGCCGAACCCTTCTTCTTGGCTTCGGCGGCGGCGACCACGTCTTCCTTGGTCAGGCGACCGTCCTTCCCGGTGCCTTCGATGGTCGAAGGATCGACCCCGTGCTCGAGCACCGCGCGGCGCACCGCGGGGGAGAGCGTCTGTGCGCTGTCACGGGCCTGCTCCTTGGCCGCCGCGGAAGCGGGAGCGGCTTTGTCGGCCTCGCGCTTGTCCTTGCCGTCCTCGCGCTGTTCGGACGCGCGGGCAGCTTCATCGCCCTTGGCGGCGGGTGCGGCGCCTTCCTCGACGATCGCGATCACCGCGCCCACTTCGACCGTGTCGCCTTCCTCGGCTTTCAGTTCCTTGATCACGCCGGCCACCGGCGAGGGGACCTCGACCGCGACCTTGTCGGTCTCGAGGCTGACGATCGGTTCGTCGACCGCGACGGCATCGCCGGGCTTCTTGAGCCACTCGCCGATCGTTCCTTCGGTAACCGATTCGCCCAGGGTCGGGACTTGGATTTCCTTGGCCATGATGTGTGTCCTCAGCCCTTATTCGTCTTAGAGTTGGTGTCGGATTGGGAGTTCGCGCCGGATTGCGAATTGCTCTGGCGCAGCGCCGCGCCGCCGTCGTTGAGACCCAGCGCCATGCTGACCAGCGCGCGCTGCTGCTCCTCGTGCCTGCGGGCATAGCCCGTCGCCGGCGAGGCCGCCACTTCGCGACCGGCATAGGACGGTCGCTTGCCCTCGTGTCCCGCCTGCGTCAGCGCATCCTCGATGCGGTTCTGGACGAAGAACCAGCTGCCGTTGTTCTGCGGCTCTTCCTGACACCAGACCACGCTTTCCAGATTGCTCATCCGCGACAGCCGCGCCGCCAGCGGATCGCCGGGGAAGGGGTAGATCTGCTCGATCCGGATGATCGAGACGTCGTCGAGCCCTTCCTCGTCGCGCTTTTCGATCAGATCGTAGGCGACCTTGCCCGAACACAGCACGACACGGCGAACCTTGTCGTCGGCGATCTCGAGCGGGTCGGACAGGATCCGCCTGAAGTGCGACTTGCCGGTGAAATCGCCCGTCGCGCTCTTCGCCATGGGATGGCGCAGCAGGCTCTTGGGGGTCATGATCACCAGCGGCTTGCGGAAGGAGCGCAGCATCTGGCGGCGAAGGACATGAAAGTAATTCGCCGGCGAGGTGATGTTGCAGACCTGGATATTGTCGTTCGCGCAAAGCTGCAGGAAGCGCTCGAGCCGGGCCGAGCTGTGTTCCGGACCCTGGCCCTCGTAGCCATGCGGCAGCAGCATCACGAGCCCGTTGGCGCGCAGCCATTTGGCTTCGCCGCTGGCGATGAACTGGTCGATGATGATCTGCGCGCCATTGGCGAAATCGCCGAACTGCGCTTCCCACATCACCAGCGTCTTGGGATCGGCCAGCGCGAAGCCGTATTCGAAACCGAGCACGCCGTATTCGGACAGGATGGAATCGTAGACCTCGAACTTGCCGTGCGGCAGCGTGGAGAGCGGGATGTACTTGCTCTCGTCGTTCTGATCGACCCAGATCGCATGCCGCTGGCTGAAGGTGCCGCGGCCCGAATCCTGACCCGACAGGCGCACCCCGAAGCCCTCGGTAACGAGGCTGCCGAAGGCGAGCGCCTCGGCGGTGGCCCAGTCGAAGCCTTCGCCCTTGTCGAACATGTCGCGCTTGGCCTTGAGCACCCGGCCAAGCGTCTTGTGGATGGTGACATCCTCGGGGACGGTGGTGAGCGTACGGCCGAGGCTGGCGAACAGCTTGTCCGAAACCGCGGTCTCGACATTGCGGCGCGCGGTTTCGGGATCGGCGGGCTTGTTGAGCCCGGCCCAGCGCCCGCCGAACCAGTCGGCCTCGTCGGGGGTGTAATCCTTGGCCGCGGCGAATTCCGCCTCGAGCCTGTCGTTGAACTCGTCGCACAGCCCGTCGCGGTCGCCCGCTGCGATCACGCCTTCCCGCTCGAGCCGGTCGCCGTAGATCACGCTGACCTTGGGATGCGCGCGGATGGAGTCGTACATCAGCGGCTGGGTGAAGCTGGGTTCGTCGCCCTCATTATGGCCGAAGCGGCGATAGCACCACATGTCGATCACGATGTCGCGCCCGAAGGTGTGGCGGTATTCGACCGCCAGCTTGCAGGCGAAGGTCACCGCTTCGGGATCGTCGCCATTGACGTGGAGGATCGGCGCCTGGACGCCCTTGGCCACATCGGAGGGGTAG
>JAHJPT010000027.1 GCA_018819685.1 Alphaproteobacteria bacterium | reverse complement strand
CACGCGCGGCTAGCGCAGCTGGCTGTCCTTGCTGCCGCGGCGGTTGATCCCCGAGGCGCGCGCGCTGGAATCGAGCCCCGATTGACAGGCGACGCAGCGCTTGACGCCGGGCAGGGCCTCGCGCCGCCGCTCGGGGATCTCCTCGCCGCACTCGACGCAATAGCGCTCGCTTGCGCCCACCGGCATTCGCGACCGCGCCGCCTTGACCGCGTCGGAAATGGTGTCGTCGATCTGATCCTGCACCGCGCCATCGCGCGCCCAACCACCGGCCATGCCGCTTATCTCCTTCCGGCTTCAAGAGAACTACGCTGGCGGAGGCCGCTAGATCCCCGCGTACCACTGATAGCCGCGATCTTCCCAGTAGCCGCCTTCTCCGCCGCCGATGTCGTCGAGGCTCGCCACTGCCATGATCGCGGTAAGATATTTGGCGTGCTTGTAACCCAATTGCCGCTCGATCCGCATCCGCAAGGGGGCGCCGTTGCGGATCGGCAGCGGGTCGCCGTTGAGGCTGTGCGCTACGATCGTCTGCGGGTGGAAGGCGTCGATCAGATCGATGCTCTCGTAATACCGGTCCCCATTGAGTTCATCGGCACAGAGGAACAGGATGTATTTCGCCTCGGGGCGCAGACCGGCAGCCTCGAGCAGCAGCGACAATTGCGGCCCGGTCCATTGCCCGATCGCGCTCCACCCTTCGACGCAATCGTGGCGGGTGATCTGGGTGCGCTGGGGCAACCGCCGGATGTTGTCGAGCGATAGCGCCATCGGGGTCTCGACCAGCCCGCCCACCGCCAGCCGCCACTCGGCAAAGCCTTGCGTGGCATGGGCTTGATAGGCCGGGCTTTGCGGATCTGTGGTGCCATTGCCGCGAAAGAAGGGCGACAGCTCGCTCGGCGCGAATTCGGGGGCGAGGGCTTCGCGATCGCGCAGGAAGCGATGGGCGCCCCGATGCCAGCGCTCGGCGGCGGAAAGCAGTTTCGCTCCCGGCCCGCTCTCGGCGAATTTGTTGCAGCCCGCCAGCAGGGCCGCGCCTGCGGCGACGAGGAAGTTCCTACGGCGCATCGGCTTCTCCATCTTTGCCTTTGCCGCCTGTGATCATGTCGCTGACCTGCCGCGCCGGTCCGGCCAGCATCACCATCACCACATGGACGACGAAGAAACCGAACAACGCGAAGGCGAAGATGAAATGAAGGCTGCGCGCGGATTGCCGGCCGCCCAGCAGATCGATCAGCCAGCCGAAGGTCGGTCCCAGACCCGGGCTGATCGCGATGCCGGTGAAGATCATCATCGGCAGGAAGAGGCCGAACACCAGCCCATAGGCGAGTTTCTGGAAGAAGTTGTACTTGCCCGCGCCGTGGTCGAAGTCGAGCCGGAGATGCGCGGCGATGTCGCGGCGGATGTTTCGCGGTTGCCAATCCTCCGCCGTGGTCGCGATGTCGCGCTTGAAATGGCGGTTCGCCAGCATCGCGACCCAGATGAACAGCAGCATCAGCGCGAAGGGCCAGACCGCGAGATTGTGCCAGTCGCGCGCCACCGCGAGGCTGTAGTATCCCGGGATCGTCATCCAGTCGGGGAAGCGCGGCACGGCCAGCCAGGCCTCTTGCGGCATGAAGCCCGCTTCGCCCCAATAGAGCCAGGGGTGGGCATTGGAGATGGTGAGGCCCGACATGAACAGGATCACCACGAGGACGGCGCTGATCCAGTGCCAGATGCGCGTGGTCAGGGCGTGGCGTTTCATGCATTCTCTCCGCTGCGGACCTGTTCGCGGGCAAGATAGATGACGTCGCGGTGCTGATCGAGCAGGTGCTGCCCGCTGTCGACGAACAGCGTCTGCCCGCTTGCGAGCCACCCCTGCGCCAGGAACAGCGCTGCGTTGGCGATCTCGGCTGGCGCGGTCTTGCGCTTCAGCAGGTTGAGCCGGTGGGAAATCTCGGTTTCCTCCTGCGCCTGATCGTGGCTGGCGAGGATAGCACCCGGGGCCAATCCATATACCCGGTCCTGCGCCCGCTGGCGCGTCTTGCTCAACATGGCGATCGTGGCGTCGAGCGCGTGCTTGCTCATCGTGTAACTGAAGAAATCCGGATTCGGATTGCGGATCTTCTGGTCCGTCACCTGGATGACGCGGCGTCCCGCGTCAGCTCCGGGATGCGCGAGAAATGCCTGGGCCATGCGCGCGGGGGTACGGGCGTTTACCTCCATGGCGCGGCGGTTGATCTGCGGATCGAGCGCGCTGGCCTCGTCGGGCTCGAACACGCTTGCGCAATTGACCAGCACCCGCCAATCGTTCCGTCGCTCCGCCAACCGCCCGACCAGCGCCACCGAAGCATCGCCATCGGAGAGGTCACAGGTCACCGTCTCGGCGCTGGACAGATCGTCGGCCAGAGCTTGAGCCGCCTCGCGCGAGCGTCCGTAGTGGATGATCACGTGCCACCCGGCTTCGCCGAATGCGCGAGCGATCGCGGCACCGAGGCGTTTCGCTCCGCCGGTTATGAGAACCGCCGGGGGCATCAGTCGATGGATATGCTGTTGCAAAGCATGGCCGACCTTCAACCATCATCGATAGGCCATGCAAAGCTCTTTCTCGGAACGCCTGCGCGGATGTAGCGCTTTGATTGGCAACGGGAGATGGAGCTATGGCGCTCGAACGCTCGATGGGGCTGGGCACCCTAACATTCTACGGAACCGGAACCATACTGGGCGCGGGCATCTTTGTGGTGGTCGGCGAAGTCGTAGGCGAGGCGGGCGTCCTTGCGCCGATCGCCTATCTGCTTGCCGGACTGGTGGCCTTCACCACGGCGCTGTCGTTTGCGGAGATGGGGGCGCGGGTCCCCGATGCGGGCGGTCCGATGGAATATGCCGCGAAGGGGTTTGGCCGCGAATGGCTGTCCGGGGCGACCGGTTGGATGTTGATCGTGGCCAATCTGGTGTCCGCCGCCACGATCGTCACCGGCTTCGTCAGCTACCTCGATACCTTCGTCGAGGTGCCCGGCTGGATGGCCAAGCTCGGGCTGGTGGTCGCGATCACCGGAGTGTCGATCGCGGGCATGAAGCAGAGCGCCTGGTTCATGACCGTGACGACGCTGATCGGCATGGCCACGCTGCTGTTCGTGCTGTGGGTGACGAAAGACTCTTTGATCGCCGCACGTGGAAAGATCGTTTCGGCGGACGGTCTGGGAACCGGAGCAGCGACGGGTATCTTCGCCGGCGCCTTCCTCGCCATCTACAGCTTCATCGGTTTCGGCGACATGGGTCAGACGGCGGAGGAGGTGAAGGACGTCAAGAAGACGCTGCCGCGCGCCATGATTACCTCGCTGATCATCGTCTTCGCGTTCTACATCGCCATCTCGCTGGCTCTGGTCGGGAGCGACGACATCGATGGCATCGCCGATGCGCGGGCCCCGCTGGTCGAAGCGGTGACCCAGGAGGGCTGGCCGAAGTTGCCCGTCGCGATCGCCAGCCTGTTCGTCATCGTCAACGGTGCGCTGGCGCAGATCGTTGCGGCCAGTCGCATGATGATGGACATGGCGCGCGACGATCGCAGCGTCATGCCCAAGCAGATGGAACGGGTCAGCGACCGGACCAACACGCCGATCAGGGCAACGGTCGTGTCCGGCGCCGTGGTCCTCGCCCTCGCGCTGTTCTTCCCGCTTGAGACTTTGGCGAGCGGAACCAGCCTGGCGATCCTGCTGGTGTTCGTAGTGGTCAATGCGGCTCTATGGCGCCTCAAGCGCAAGTCACAGCCCGAGGATGTGCCCGATATGTGGTTGGCGGTGCCGATCCTGGGAACTGCCTTTTGCGCGCTGGCGGTGGTCGGACAGGTCGCCTTGTGGGTGCTGGGTATTGGAGGCGGAGGCGGCCACTAGGTGGTGGGCATGCGCGGACCGTAGATCGGCTGGTTCCGGGGCGGAGCGAGGGACGGATGAAACAGGCTAGGCCGAACTGGCCCTCGCTGCCTGGTTCCGCCAAATCTCGCACAGCCGGTCCAGCGCCGCAATCTCGCACAGTTCGTCGGCGCTTGCCCGCTGCGAAGGATCGTAGAGCCCGGCGAAGAGCCGCGCGACGCTCCAATCCCGGTGCCCGGTCTCGACGCGCCGTATGCTATCCCCGGATCGCGCCTCGCCTTCTTCGACTACGCGGTAATACCAGCCGCAATTGTGGTTCGTAACGATGCGCTTCACCATGCCCTTGCGACCGAAGCGATGCTCGAGTTTCCAGCATGGCTGGCGCGGCTGGCTGACCTCGAGCAGCGCGGAGCCCAGCCGAAAGCGGTCGCCGATATGAACATCGGTTTCGATCATCCCGCTCGCGACGATGTTCTCGCCGAAAGGCGCGTCGCAGCCGAGCACTTCGTGGCCGCCCAGCCATTCGCTCCAACCGGCGTAATGTTCGCGAGGATAGTGATGGACCGCCATATCGGGTCCGCCATGGTGCTTGGTGTCGGCAACCATGTCGCCCTCGAGCCCGAAGCTGCGGATCGCGATCGGACCTGCGACGGCGCGTTTGGCGATGGCGCTAAGCTCGGCGCCATTGAACGGCTGCGGCTGGCCGATGCAGAGCGCATGAACCGTGGCCGCGCGAGTCATGGTTTGCGGACCGTCAGCGCGCTCCAGTCGCGCACCACTCCATCGGCTCCTTCGCCGGTGTAAACCGTGGATTCCTCAATCGCGAACTCGGCGCCGCGATAGACTTCCTCCAGCCAATCGCCGGAGGGGAAATTGTGCAACCTGCCGTGGCGATCGCGTCCCTCGCCATTGCCGAGCTTGTAGTTGGCGAAATGCCATCCGCCGGGCCTGAGCGAGCGGTGGATGGCCGACAGCACCGATGGCATTGCGGCGCGCTCGACATGGATCAGGCAGGCGTGCGCCCAGACGGCGTCGTAGGCTTCTTGAGCGTCGAGCTCCTCGAACCGCATCAACCGCGCGCCGACGTCGAATCGCTCGTTGGCCTTCCCGACCATCGCCGGCGTCGCATCGGTGGCGTCGAGATCGAAGCCCCGCTCGCGAATCCGGGCGGAATCCCGGCCGCCGCCGCAACCCAGCTCGAGGATGCGTGCGCCCGATGGCAGGCGATCGAGAAAACGGTCGAGATGGCGGCTGGGCGCCTGGCCGAAGCTCATCGTGTAACGCGGCGCCTGCTCCTGATAGAAAGCAAGGGTCGCGGCGTCGGCCATCAGGCGACCGCAGCCTCCGCCGCTTCGCGGTCGCGCTGCGCCCGGCTCTTCTTCTGGGCCGAGGTCTTGAGCTGACCGCAGGCGGCATCGATGTCGCGACCGCGGGGTGTGCGCACGGGTGCCGAAATACCAGCATCGAACACGATGCTGCTGAAGGAGCGGATCCGCTCGGGTGTGGAGCATTCGTAAGCGGAACCCGGCCAGGGATTGAACGGGATCAGATTGACCTTGGCGGGCAGATCGTATTCGCGCAGCAGGCGGACGAGCTCGTGCGCATCCGCGTCGCTGTCGTTCTTGTCCTTGAGCATCACATATTCGAAGGTGATCCGCCGCGCGTTGTTGGCGCTGGGATAATCGGCGCAGGCCTGGAGCAGCTCCTCGATGCCGTATTTGCGGTTGATCGGAACGATCTCGTCGCGCACTTCCTTAGTCACTGCGTGGAGCGAAACCGCGAGATTGACGCCGATCTCCTCGCCGCAGCGCGCCATCATCGGCACCACGCCGCTGGTCGACAGCGTGATGCGGCGCTTGGACAGCGCCAGCCCCTCGCCATCCATCACCAGTTGCAGCGCGTCGCGAACATTGTCGAAATTGTAGAGCGGCTCGCCCATTCCCATCATCACGATGTTGGTGAGCAGCCTGCCGTCAGCGCGATAATCGGCCTCGGTTTCCTCGCCCGCGAAATCCATCTTGCCCTTGGGCCATTCGCCCAGAGCATCGCGCGCGAGCATCACCTGGCCGACGATCTCGCCAGGGGTCAAATTGCGGACCAGGCGCATCGTTCCGGTGTGGCAGAAGGTGCAGTTGAGCGTGCAGCCGACCTGGCTCGAGACGCACAGCGTGCCGCGATCGGCATCGGGGATGAAGACCATCTCGAATTCGTGCCCGTCGCTGGTCTGCAACAGCCACTTGCGCGTGCCGTCGCTCGAATGCTGCGCCTCGACGATCTCCGGGCGGCCGATCACGAAACGCTCGGTCAGCCAAGGGCGCATCGCCTTGGCAATGTCAGTCATCTCGGCGAAATCGGTAATGCCGCGATGATAGAGCCAGTGGAACAACTGCTTGGCGCGAAGCTTGGCCTGTTTCGGATCGAGTCCGGCGTCCTCCAGCAGCGCGCGAAGGCGGGGGCGTGGCAGTCCGAGCAGATCGATGCGGCCGTCCGCTCGCGGCGTGATGTCGCGCGAGGTCGGGACCGGATCGACCTGTCCTGGAATGGTCATGAGGGTCGTGTCTGTCATTGGAGGCCTTCATATAGGCGTGCGCGAGGATTTGCGAAAGGCTCGCCCGTGCCTCCCCGCGTCAGCTGCCCGATCGGGATCTCCGTTCCTCAAAACCGTCGAAATATTTGCACAGGTCGGCGCACGATCGTTACTGAAATGCAACAGATCCTTGTTGTTTCCTGTTCATGAAACTGCGCTGCCCATCTTCCCGTTGATCAGGTCCACGCGGCAGAACCCGCGGGTTTACGATAACGGAGTATATTCAATGAAATACGCAACAGTCCTTCTGGTCGCAGGTTCGGCTCTTTCGATTTCCGCCCCGGCGATGGCCCAGAGCGCGGTCGACGGCACGTTCACCGGCCCCCGCGTCGAGATTCTCGGCGGTTATGACAGCAGTTCCGCTGGCAGCTCGATCGACGACGATTCGAGCGTCGACAATGATCAGTCCATCGAGGGCGTCGTCTATGGCGGCGGCCTGGGTTACGACTTCAACGCCGGCGGCGTCGTGCTGGGCGTCGAAGGCGAATACACTGGCTCGACCGCCGATGTCGAATTCCAGGATGGCGACTTCGAGGGTTTCGGTCTGGGCAATGTCGAGACCGGCCGCGACCTCTACGTCGGCGCGCGGGTCGGCCTTCTCGCTCAGCCTGACCTGCTGGTCTATGCCAAGGGCGGCTACACCAACGCCAAGTACAACATCCGGTCGACCTTCGGCACGGAGACCTTCGATGAGGATATCGACGCCGACGGTTACCGCGTTGGTGCGGGCGTCGAATATGCGATGAACGAACGCAGCTTCGTGAAGCTGGAATATCGCTATTCGAACTACAGCGATGCCGAGATCGACTATGCCGGCGATGCGCCCGACACGGCGAATTTCGACATCGACACCGATCGTCATCAGGTCGTGGCCGGGGTCGGCTTCCGCTTCTGATCGAAAGAGGTGCAAGGATCGGCGGGTCGCAGCCTCGTGCTGCGGCCCGCCTTTTCTTTTTGGTTCCTAGCCGCGTCTTGCGCAGCCGACGGTCGCGGCATCCATCGCCGATGCCACGCCGCTCAACGCGTAGCTGTCGACGAAGCGGCGCCCGCGCGTGTCGGTAGCGGTCACCCTCATCTGCCTTGCCGATCGCAACGCCGCAGTGATAGCGGCATCCATCCGGCGATCGGCCCCCCAGGCGTTGACGCCGCCGCCGGTCAGTTCGAAGCGTTCGCTACCGATCTGCAACGTCGCCGCGCTGTCGACCCGCCTTGCGCGCGACAGACGGAAATGAACTTGGCCGCGGATCTCGTGCTGCGGCCAGGTGGCGATGCTCGCAAAGGCTTGCGCATCGCGGGAACCGGTGTTCGTGCGCGGGACGGCAATCGCATAGCAGCGTGGCCCCGCCTCGTCCCGGAAGGCGCCCCAGCCATCGAAAACGCCCAGGCTCTCCTTGGCCGCTAGCGGCAGGGCAATGGCGAGCAGAAGAACGAGGAAGCCCAGCCTAGCCATAGGCGATATCGATCACTTCCCATTCCTTCACCCCGCGCGGCAGGCGGACCGAGCGCAGATCGCCGACCGAAGCGCCCTTTAACGCGCGCGCCAGTGGCGAAGACCAGCCGATTAGTCCTTGGGCCGCATCCTGCTCGTCGTCGCCGACCAAGGTCACGCATTTCTGTTCGTCGTCCTCATCCGCAAGCGTCACGATCGCGCCGAAAAAGGCGCGCTGCTTGTCAGGCTGCTCGCTCGGATCGATGACGCGCGCCGCCTTCAACCGCCGCGCCAGATGCGCGAGCTCGCGGTCGATCTCGCGCATCCGCTTGCGGCCATAGATGTAATCACCGTTCTCGCTGCGATCGCCATTGCCCGCCGCCCAGCTCACGATCTCGACGATCGCCGGGCGTTCGGTGCCCAGCAGATGATCGTAGCGCGCCTTGAGCGCCTGGTGCCCGGTTGGCGTGATGGGGTTGGCGGGCGCGGGCATGGTGCGCCTCCCTAACGCATTCTACCGGAGGAAGTCACTCACCGTCCGCGCCCGGCCATAGGGCGTCCGATCGGGATAGAGCTGTTCGTAGACCGCCGCGTTCTCGATCACCCGGTGGATGTAGTTTTTGGTTTCGAAGAACGGCACCTTCTCGATCCATTCGAGCCAGCCGATCGCGCCGGTGCGCGGGTCGCCATTGGCGCGGAGCCATTTGTTCACATTGCCCGGTCCGGCGTTGTAGGCGGCGAAGGCGAGCGGATAGCTGCCGTCGTAATAGGAGACGAGCCGCTCGATGTGGTTGCTGCCCAGCCGGATGTTGTAATTCGCGTCGTCGATCAGATTGGCGGTCATGTAGTTCATGCCCGCGCGACCGGCTTCCTCGCGGGCGGTGCCGGGCATCAGCTGCATCAGCCCGCGTGCACCGGCATGGCTGATCGCGTTCTGCGCGAACTGGCTTTCCTGGCGGGCGATCGCGTGGACGAGCGTGAAATTCGCTCCCTGGGGCAGCGTGAGCGTGGGGAAGCCCTGCGCCACGAAGCTGTCCACTCCGTCCGCCGCAGCCGCTTCGGTGACGTTGACGGCGAGGTCGCGGCGCCCGATCTCGCGAGCGAGCTCAGCCACCAATGCGTGTTCTTCGGGCGTATCGGCGGATTGGGCCAGCTCGCGATAGAACTGGATTCCCGTGCTCCACGGTGCGCCCTGAGCCACCTGGCGGGTCGCTGCGACCAGCGGCGAGTTGGCGAATTCGCGGCGCTGCTCTTGGGTCGGCGTGGCGACGGCGACGCGCTGCAGCGGCGGTACCGGTCGTCCGAGCTTGTCGAGCGCCAGCTGGCCGTAGAAGCGGTCGGGATATTGCGCCGCGAGGTTGAAATAGCGCTCGGCCTCCTGCGTCATTCCCGCGCGCGAAGCCGCGAGCCCGGCCCAGTAGAAGCCCTTGGAGCGGGTTTGCGGGGTCTTGGCCGCCGCACCGTAGCGATAGAACAGGGGGGCGGCGCGCGCACCGTCGCCGAGATCCCACAATGCGCTGGTACCGCCCAGCCACATCAGCGAGGTGTAATCGTCGCGCAGACGATAGGCGCCATCGCTGACGTCGTAGCCGGGGGCGAACAGATCGTCGACCGAGGCGGCTATCCGCGCTGCCTGATCGGATCCGGCGCCGCGCGCGACGCGCAGCATCTCGCCGATCATGGCCTCTCCATCGAAAGCGGGACGGGTGAAGGTCGGACGGCTGGTCAGCAGCGCCGCCGCCTGCGGAATCTGATCGCTCGTGCGATAGTGGCGGAGGAGATTGTAGACATAGCCCGGATCGGACCGCGCATCGTCGGGAACCGCGAGGCCGGCGGAGGAGGGCGTCTCGCCCTGGATCAGCGCCAGCCGCGCCATGGCCAGATCGCGCTGCGCCGGAGAGACGCGCAGGACGTGCCGCGCGGCCCCTTCGCTATCGCCCTGCCACAGCAGCGCGTTCATTCGCTCGTCGTGATCCTCGGCGGTGAAGCGGGCGCCGTAGAGGCCCTGCAGATAGGCTTCAGCGGTGCCGCTCATCGTGCCGCCGCGCCAGGCATCGCGCGCCACTCCGAAGGCTTCGGGGCGGTTCTGGGTCGCCAGCGCCAGCGCGTAGCGCGCCTTCGCGGCATTGGTCACCGGCGGATTGCGATCAAAGAAGGCGATCAGCGTTTCGGGACCGACCGGATCGCTGTCCAGCGCGGCTTCGGCGCGTTGCTGCAACCGGTCCTGCATGGGGAAGCCGGGATAGGTGGTGATGAAATTGGCATAAGTCGCGAACGGCAGGTTCTGCTGTTCGCGCAGATAGTTCCAGCGGTCGACCGCTTCGGCCATCCGGGTGGGCTGCATCGCGACCATGTTCGAGCGAGCGTCCTGCGCAATGTCCATGGTCTGCGCAGCCAACGGTGGCGCCAGCGCGGTGCCGGCGAGGAGTGCGAAAGATGTAAGTGTTTTGTGACCCATGCTGGACATAATGCCTCTCGGCTCCTTATCAGGCGCTGAACGATTTACCTCCCAGCGCGCAAGAATTCTGCGTTCATGGGACCAATGCAGGACTTCCGTAAATGTTCTCTGGCTCGATACCGGCCCTGGTGACTCCTTTTCGCGACGGAACGTTCGACGAGGGCGCTTTCCGGCGGCTGGTCGACTGGCAGATCGACAATGGCAGCTCGGCTCTGGTGCCTTGCGGCACGACCGGCGAGGCCTCGACGCTGTCCAACGCCGAGCACCATCGCGTGGTCGAGGTCTGCATCGAGCAGGCCGCGGGCCGCGTGCCGGTGATCGCCGGCTGCGGCAGCAACGACACCAAGAACGCGCTCCTGCACATGCATTTTTCGAAGAAGGCCGGTGCCGCGGCGGCGCTGTGCGTGGCGCCCTATTACAACCGCCCCAGTCAGGCGGGTCTGATTGCGCATTTCAGCCATCTGGCGGAGAACTGCGATCTGCCGATCGTGCTCTACAATGTCCCGGCGCGCACGGTGACCGATATCGCACCCGAAACCACGATCGCGCTGGCGAACAGATATCCCGACAACATCATCGCCATCAAGGATGCCAGCGAGGATCTGAGCCGGGTTGCCGATCATCGCATGGGGATCGGCAAGGAGTTCTGCCAGCTTTCGGGCAATGACGAACTGGCGTTGCCGTTCAACGCCGCGGGCGGGAAGGGCTGTATCTCGGTCACGGCCAATGTCGCGCCCGCCCTGTGCGCCGAGTTTCAGCAGGCCTGCGCGGACAATGATCTGGTCAAGGCGCGCCAATTGAACGACCGGCTCTATCCCTTGCATTACGCCATGTTCGAGGACAGCTCGCCTGCCCCGGTCAAATACGCGCTGTCGCGGGTTCACGACTGGTTGACCGACGAGGTGCGCCTGCCGCTGTGCGCCTGCAGTCCCGAGGCGCGCAAGGCGGTCGACGCCGCGCTGGAGCACGCCGGGCTGGTGTAACATCCCGCCTCTGGGTCTTTCCGGACAGAGCGCCCCCGGGGGCAACATCGCACCCGGCCCCTTTCCCTTTGCCATCCGCCGTCCTAAGTGGCCGTCATCATGGCCCGTCCCAAGCCCGCCACTTTCGACAAGCAGAAGACCGTCGCCGACAACCGGCGCGTGCGGTTCGACTATCACGTCGAGGACACGCTCGAAGCCGGACTGGCGCTGTCCGGTACCGAGGTGAAGGCGCTGCGCGCAGGCCAGGCCTCGATCAAGGAAAGCTATGCCGAGATCCGCGGCGGGCAGGTCTGGCTGGTCAACGCCAACATTCCCGAGTACGCGCACGGCAACCGCGAGAACCACGAGCCCAAGCGCCCGCGCAAGCTGTTGCTGCACGAGCGCGAGATCGAACGCCTGTTCGGCGCGATCGAGCGCAAGGGCATGACGCTGGTGCCGCTGTCGGTCTATTTCAACTCGACCGGCCGCGCGAAGGTCGAGCTGGCGCTGGCCAAGGGAAAGCAGGCGCACGACAAGCGCCAGACGATCAAGGATCGCGATTGGCAGAGGGACAAGGCGCGCCTGATGCGCGACCGCGGCTAGCCGCTTCGCGTTGTACGCACAATCTGTGGGTTGAATTCACGCAGCCGACAGGCCCGTGCCCCTAATCACCCAAGCTCGGATGCTCTTCATGCCGCCAACCTTTTCAGCCCCCTTGCGTTGCGCCATTTGGCGGCACAATGCTGCGGCGAAGCGATGAGCAGTCGGCGATCCAAGACCTTTCTGGCGGACTTTCTCCGCAAGCATATGCCGACGCGCGAGCAGATGGCGCGCAACAAGTATCTGCAGCCGATCGGTCACCGCTTCCTCAGCCCGGAGCTGTGGCGGTTCACCCGGCGCTCGGTACCGCGGGGGGTTGCGCTCGGCCTGTTTGCTGCATTCATCGTGCCGTTAGGGCAAATATTCCTCGCTGCGTTCCTCGCGCTGCCATCCCGGGCCAATGTGCCGCTCGCGGCAGCGGTCACCTTCGTGACGAATCCGTTCACCTTCCCTTTCTGGGTGCTGGTGGCCAATAAGGTCGGCGCCACCGTCCTCAATATCGACGCCGCGGTCGGCGTCGGGGCTGCGTCCGAAATTGCCCACGACCGCGGGCCTCTGGCGGAGCTCTTCGAGATGGCGGGCACTACCGCGTTCGGCTTCATCGTCTTGGCGGTCGTGGGCGCGGCCTTGGGTTATCTTATCGCCGGGTTCGTCTGGCGAAATCTGGTGATACGTCGGCGCAAAAAGCGGCTCGATTCTATGGATGGGACGATTGTCCGATCAAAGGCGGAGGACGCATGATGACCGCGAACGAGGACGGTCTTTTGCGCCTGCCCCCGATCCCGCTGCTCATCGGCCTACTGATTGCCATGGTTTTGTCGGCCGGGTTGCTCTGGCTGATAGGGTCGAGCGGTCTAATCGCGACCGCCTACGCCGGGGGGCTGCTCACTCTCGTGCTGGGCCTGCTGTTGGCCGGTCGCTTGAAGGCCACACAGACCGTGATCGATCTCGCGCCGCCCGATTGGTCGGTGACCCATGCGGCGATCGAGAACAAGCGGACCGCCATTGCGATCACCGATCGTGCGAACCGGTTGACCTGTGCCAATTCCACCTACCGGCACTGGTTCGGTATGGACGCGGAGCCGCAGGCGCTGGCTCTGGACGAGCATGGGCGGGAGGCCGCCAACGCTGCCGCGCGGGCGGCATGGCGCGACGGTGTCGGCGAGGCCGAGGCGCTTCGTCTCGCTCATGGCGAACGGACTTTTCGCGTTGCGGTAGAGCGCAGCGGGCGCGGCGAGAACTATCTGATCTGGCGGTTCAACGAGATCGTCGAGCACCGCAGCTACGACGGGTTGGGGGAGCGCATTTCCGGGCCATTCGGCGCGACGATATCGCGCGCCGGGCTGGAGGTCGCTCTGGTCGCGCCCGATGGCGTCGTGATCGACCACACCCCGGGGCTGGCCGAGCGGACGACCGGCAATGCGGAACGCTCGCTCTCGGGGAAGGATTTCGTCCAGCTGCTTCGTTCCGACGACCGCGACCGGATATATTTCGCCCGCGAAGGGCAGCAGGGATCGCCGCAGACTCTGGTTCACATCCCGCTCGACGAGCCCGGCCGCAGGCAGGTGAGCGGTGCCGACGAGGCGCCGTCGCTGATGTTGTTGGTCGACAGCAGCGTGGGGGTCGGCGGCTCTTGGGAGGGCAGCGGGCGCGCGGCGGTTCCGCAGCTCGAAGCCTTGCTTTCGGCATTGCCGCTGGGGCTGGCGTTGACCGACCGCGACGGCCGCTTCCTGTTCGCCAATAAGGCGTTCTTGCGCGCTATCGATCGGGAAAAATCCGGTCTGCCCCAATTTCCCTCCGACCTTGTCGTCGCCGAAGACAAGGCGGCGATCTCCGACACCGTACGACGCTTTGCCAAGGGCGTCGCGGCGAGCGGCGACATGGCGGTGCGACTGGGGGGCGACAAGGAAGAGCCGGTGAGCATCGGGCTTGCCGGGGTGCGCGGGCTGGGCGATGCGGCGGTCCTCCTGTCCTTGTCCGACTCGACGGAAGAGAAGCGCCTGAGACGCCAGGTCGCGCAGGCCACCAAGATGCAGGCGGTGGGTCAGCTGGCAGGCGGCGTGGCGCATGATTTCAACAATGTGCTCACTGCGATCATCGGCTATTGCGACCTTATGCTGCTGCGCCACACGCCGGGCGACAGCGATTACGACGACATCCAGCAGATCAAGGCCAATTCAAACCGCGCCGCCTCGCTCACTCGCCAGCTGCTCGCCTTCAGCCGCCAGCAGACGCTGCGCCCGGTGGTGTTGCAGATGCCCGACGTGGTCAGCGAGGTGAGCCAATTGCTCAAGCGGCTGATGGGCGGCAAGGTCGAGTTCTCCGTTCGCCACGATCGCGAACTGGGGCCCGTTCGCGCCGACCCGCAGCAACTCGAGCAGGTCATCATCAATCTCGCGGTGAACGCTCGGGATGCCATGCAGGCCTATGCCGAGCGTAAGGGTCAGCCCGATCTCAAGGGTAGGCTGACGCTGGCGACGCGGCACGTCTCGGCGCGCGACGTGCGCAAGATGGGCATCGATATCATGCCCGCCAACGACTACACCGTCCTCATCGTCCAGGACACCGGCGGGGGCATACCCGAGAACGTGATCAACAAGATCTTCGAGCCCTTCTTCACGACCAAGGAGCAGGGCAAGGGCACGGGGCTGGGGCTTTCGACCGTCTACGGCATCGTCAAGCAATCCAACGGTTTCATCTTTGCCGACAATGTTCCGGGTCCTGACGGATCGCCTGTGGGCGCGCGGTTCACTGTCTATCTGCCGGTCCATAAGGGCGAAATGCCGGCTCCGCGGCAGCGCGAGGAGGTGGACGATGCCAAGGCCAGCGACTGGTCGGGCGGAGGCAATCTGCTGCTGGTGGAA
The DNA here is from genome assembly GCA_018819685.1 of Alphaproteobacteria bacterium. Lineage (GTDB taxonomy): Bacteria > Pseudomonadota > Alphaproteobacteria > Sphingomonadales > Sphingomonadaceae > Qipengyuania > Qipengyuania benthica. The sequence goes on along the minus strand of JAHJPT010000027.1, from coordinate 2,478 downwards.
GACGAGGACATGGTTCGCGCTGTGGCCGAGCGCGCTTTGACCCGTGCGGGCTACTCGGTCACCTCTGCCGCCGATGGCGAGGCCGGGCTCGCGGCGGTGGCCAACAGCGGGATCGAATTCGACCTCATCGTCTCGGATGTCGTGATGCCGGCGATGGACGGCCCGGCGATGGCGCGCGCGGTTCGCAGGGTGAAACCCAAGATCCCCATCCTGTTCATGTCGGGCTATGCCGAGGAACAGCTGCGCAACGACATCGATATCGAGAACATGCACTTCATTCCCAAGCCGTTCAGCGTCCAGCAGATCAACGCGAAAGTCGCCGAGGTGCTGAGCGAACAGGGCCAATTCGAGAGCTGAGCTTCCGCTCGGACCGAATTTTTGCGTTCCACTCTTGTTCTGCCAGAACAAAAGCGGTACACACTCTTTCGTTGATGAGTCGGCAGCGACTCTGGTCAAGCGCAGGAGGGAATGTCATGGCGGCAAGTCTGAAGCTCGTAAAAGACAAGGAAGTCGACGTGGACCGTCAAAAGGCACTCGATGCCGCACTCGCGCAGATCGATCGCGCATTCGGCAAGGGCTCGGCGATGAAGCTGGGCCAGAAGGAAGCGATGAGCATCGAGTCGATCTCGACGGGATCGCTCGGGCTCGACATTGCGCTCGGCGTCGGCGGCCTGCCCAAGGGGCGCGTGATCGAAGTCTATGGGCCGGAAAGCTCGGGCAAGACCACGCTCGCGCTGCATGTCATCGCCGAGGCGCAGAAGGGCGGGGGCACCGCCGCCTTCGTCGATGCCGAGCATGCGCTCGATCCGGTCTATGCCAAGAAGCTGGGGGTCGATATCGACGAATTGATCGTCTCGCAGCCGGACACCGGCGAGCAGGCGCTCGAGATCGTCGATACGCTGGTCCGCTCCAACGCGATCGACGTGCTGGTGATCGATTCGGTCGCCGCGCTGGTGCCGCGCGCCGAGATCGAGGGCGAGATGGGCGACAGCCATGTCGGGCTCCAGGCCCGCCTGATGAGCCAGTCGCTGCGCAAGCTGACCGGCTCGATCAGCCGCTCGAAATGCATGGTGATCTTCATCAACCAGCTGCGCATGAAGATCGGCGTCATGTACGGCAATCCCGAGACCACCACCGGCGGGAACGCGCTCAAGTTCTACGCGTCGGTCCGGCTCGACATCCGCCGCACCGGACAGATCAAGGATCGCGACGATATCGTCGGCAATTCCACCCGCGTCAAAGTGGTCAAGAACAAGGTCGCACCGCCGTTCAAACAGGTCGAATTCGACATCATGTATGGCGAGGGCATCTCCAAGATCGGCGAGATTCTCGATCTCGGCGTCAAGGCCGGGATCGTCGAGAAATCGGGTTCCTGGTTCAGCTACGACAGCATCCGGATCGGGCAGGGCCGCGAAAACGCCAAGACCTATCTGAAGGAAAACCCCGAAGTTTGCGACCGGTTGGAAGCCGCCATTCGCGGCCGCACCGACGAAGTCGCCGAGAAGATGATGACCGGTCCTGACGCGGAGGACTGAACGCATCTTCTCAAGCGGACGCCGCAGCCGTCACCCCCGGCTGTCCCCATAAGCGGCGTTCGGACACGCGGAAAGCCGCCGTGCGCAAGGACAGGCCCTCCAAGGCCTCTTGTCGCGGCGGCTTTTCGCTGCGTGTCTCGCTGTGCGTCCCGCCGGGTGTTCAGGCCGCGAGGGCCCGAAGGGCGGCTGTCGGATGATCTCACACGGTAGTGGCCCCGCCGGTGCGGATGGCATAGGCTCGGTCGCGAACCATCACCCGAACCAGCGCCAGCGTCCGAACCAGTCAGGGATCCCAGCATGACCATCACCGTCCACCATCTCAACAACAGCCGTTCTCAGCGGATCCTCTGGCTGCTCGAGGAGTTAGGCGCCGATTACACGATCGTCCCTTACCAGCGCGACGCCACCACCAATCTCGCGCCGCCCGAACTCAAGCAGGCGCACCCGCTCGGCAAATCGCCGGTGATCGAGGACGAGGGCCGGATGATCTCCGAAAGCGCCGCGATAATCCAGTATCTGTGCGAGCGGCATGGCGGCGATGCCTGGCTCCCGCCGCGCGACAGCGCGCAATGGGTGGAATACCTCGAATGGATGCAGTTCGGCGAGAGCAGCTTCTTCGTCCCCGTCATGCTCAAGCTCTATAGCGCCCGATTGGGCGAGGCCGCTGCACCGCTGATGCCGCGGATCGAGGAACAGCTCGAGGCGCATGTCCTGTTCACCGACGCGCAGCTCGGCGACAGTCTCCATTTCGTCGGCGACGACTGGTCCGCGGCCGATGTGCTCATGAGCTTCCCCGCCGAGATCGCGGTGATGCAGGGCTATGCCGAGCGCGCGCCAAAGCTGGCGCGCTTCGTCGAGGCGGTCCACGCCCGCCCCGCTTGGCAGCGCGCGCGCGAGCGCGGCGGTCCCTATTTCGGCTGGTAGCGGGCGGGGCCGGGGGAGT
>JAHJPT010000318.1 GCA_018819685.1 Alphaproteobacteria bacterium | reverse complement strand
CGCCTCGCGGCGCAGTTCGCGCGCCTTGGTGAGGATGATGTCTTCCAGCTTCTGGACCGTGGCGGCCTGAACCGGCGCCTCGACCCAGCCGCCGCCCTGCGCGACCTGGCGGCTGGCGGCGACCCGCAGCGCATCGGCGCGCAGATCGGTGTCGAGCACCGAGACGGTGAGCTTGACCCGCTCGCCGGGATTGGCCGGATTGGCGTACCAGTCGGTGACGATGACCCCGCCGGCGCTGTCCGCCTGGAGCAGCGGTGCGAAGCTGACCGCGTCGAGCGCGGCGCGCCAGAGATAGGAATTGACGCCGATGGTGTTGACCTGCGCCGCAGCGAGATCGGCGGTCGGACGCTCGTTCCCGGCGCAGGCCGCCAGCGTGGTCACCCCGGCAATGGCGCTGACGAAAGCGGCGGCGATGCGGAATGCGGAGCGGCGGGGTGCGGGATGAAGGGTCATGCTGGTCCTTGGTCTGTCATACGGGGTTCTATAGCCGCCCCGGCGCGACGGGCAAGGGATGGCGGACCGTGGCGCTGCGAACGGATAAGGGCCCAGCCGCTGAATAGCCGCTGAACTTTTGCTTTCCCTGCAGGCCCCTGCAATTCTGGTTGGGCGCCGTCCGGTGTGGGGCACGAGCAACAGTCGCCGGATTTGTTCCGCGCGACCTGTGGAAAAGCTGGTCGTGCCTTTGTCATCTTCCTATCAAGAAAGACGAAGACACAGACTCGGGGCCAGGGTTCGCGGCCTCAATGAATCGCAGATGGGCTGGCTTCAGGAACCGTTAACGGCCTGACTGGTCTATATTAAAGGTCCGAACGCGAGCGCGGTGTGTGCCACGGCCGGATCACAGGGGCGCTTAGAGATGAAACGCAGCACGGGTAATGGCGGAAAGGCGCGGCTCACGGCCGCTCTGCTCGCCGCTGCCGGTCTGGCGTTCACGCTTCCCGCCACCGGCGCTGCGGTCGTGGGCGCTCCTGTCGCTTCCAGCGAATCGGTTGCCGATCTGGAGTTCATGCCCTTCACGCCCGCCGGGATGGATGCCGCGGCGATCAGCGAACTGGCCTCCTCGGTCGGTCTCGATGCGCTGCGTTTCACCCCCGCCGCGCGCCCCGGGCGCAAGGATCGTACGCTGACCGTCGCGGTGCGCGTCGATCAGGCGACCGCGCGGGCGATTTCGGTGCGCAAGACCATCGACGCAGCGACCGAAGCGGGCCGCGGCGCACCGCTGCTGGCGCTGGCGCCGACGCGCTACGATCTGGGGATCGCGCGCGGCTATCAAGGTTTCACCCAGCCCGCTCCCAAGCCGCTCGCCGGTGCGACAGCCGGCCTTTCGGGCGTGCGCGATATCGCCATGCCCGATCTGGCGGAATTCCGCCCCTCGCAGCCTGCGGACAAGCCCAGCCGCTTCCAGCCGAGAATCGCCACCCGGATCGACGATTCGCCTGGCCGGACCGCGCGCCCGCTCGAGGCGCTCGGCGAACAGAGCGTCGATGTCGGCGGCTCCTACCGGGTAACGCGCAATCTCGATGTCACCGCCGGCGTGCGCCTGTCGCAGGATCGCGACCGCCTCGCCCCACTGACCGATGGGCTCGAGGACAATCAGGCGGTCTATGTCGGAACCCAGTTCCGCTTCTGATCCGCTTCGTGCTTCGTTGTTCTGCCCGGCCCCGCTTTGGCGGGGTTTTTCTTGTCCCCGTCCTGCATTGGCCTAGAGCTTTGCGTTAGGGAATGGAGAGAGGGACGACGATCATGGCAAGAGTGGCAGTGGTGACCGGGGGTACCCGGGGGATCGGACGCGCGGTGTGCGAGCAGCTCCGGTCGGACGGGTTCACGGTGGTGGCCAATTACGCGGGCAATGCCGATGCCGCGCGCGCATTCAGCGACGACACCGGGATACCGGCCTATCGCTTCGATGTCGGCGACCACCAGGCAGCGACCGAGGCCTGCGCGCGGATCGGCGAAGAGGTCGGCCCGATCGACGTGGTGGTGAACAATGCCGGGATCACCCGAGACGGGACGCTGCTCAAGATGAGCTACGAGGACTGGAACGACGTCATGCGCGTCAATCTGGGCGGCTGCTTCACCATGGCCAAGGCCTGCTTCCCGGGGATGAAGGAGCGCGGCTGGGGGCGGATCGTCAACATCGGCTCGATCAACGGTCAGGCGGGGCAATACGGCCAGGTCAACTACGCTGCCGCCAAGAGCGGGATCCATGGCTTCACCAAGGCGCTGGCGCAGGAAGGGGCGCGCTTCAACGTCACCGTCAACGCGATCGCGCCGGGCTATATCGACACCGACATGGTCGCCGCGGTGCCCGAGCCGGTGCTGGAAAAGATCGTCGCCAAGATCCCGGTCGGCCGGCTCGGCCATGCGAACGAGATCGCCCGCGGGGTGAGCTTCCTGTGCAGCGAGGACGCGGGCTTCGTCACCGGCTCGACGATGAGCATCAACGGCGGGCAGCATATGTATTGAGGCAGGTGCGGATGGCGCGCTGGTCGGAAGGGTCGAAATGATAAGAGCGCTGGTCACCCTGCTCGTGCTGCTCGCCGCTCCCGCGAAGGCCGATATCGTGCGCGACCGGATTTACCATCCGGTCTCCCTCGCGGATACCGAAGTCGAATTCGCTGGCGATCCACCGCTGCCGCTGCAGGCCGTCACTGCCGACGGGCTCGCGCTCGCAGGCTATTACTGGGCACCCGAGGCAGGCAACGACCGGCTGGTGGTGGTCTTCCACGGGCGCGACTACAACCAGCTGGTCATGGCGCGCCGCGCCGAAGCGCTGCGCGAGGGCGGGCACGGGGTGCTGATCGCCTCCTACCGCGGCTATGGCGACAATCCCGGCAGTCCGTCCGAGCAGGGGCTGTTCAGCGATGGCGAGGCCTGGCTCGCCAAGGCCCGCGAACTCAACCCCGAAGGACGCATCTATCTCTTCGGCTTCTCGCTGGGCGGCGCGGTCGCGCTCGAACTCGCCGCGCGCCACGAGGTCACCGGCGTCGCCACGCTCGGCGCCTTCACCCGGCTCGCCGATCAGGTCCCCGCGCTGCTGCGCCCGCTGCTGCCCGACCGCTACGACAATCTCGCCGCCATCGCCCGGGTCGCCGAACCGGTGGTTCTGCTGCACGGCGCGAAGGACGAGGTCGTCGATCCCGAAGCAGCGGTCAGGCTGGAGCAGGCGGGCGGTGCGAATGTTACCCGGGTGAACCTCAAGGGCGGCGAGCATTTCGTCCCGCTGGAGTCCATCGCCGCGCGGCTATGGAGCCTATGGGCGAGGCTGGAGGCCGCAGCGGTCGAACCGTGACGAACCGTGAATGGCGTCCGGCTGCAGACGCATAGCCTCGTCCCGTCATTGCGGGTCGCGGCAGGCTTAGCGAAAGCGGGACGCCCTG
>JAHJPT010000317.1 GCA_018819685.1 Alphaproteobacteria bacterium | reverse complement strand
TGTACAATGCGTGGCCGCTCAATGTCGCCCGTAGTCTCGATCCATGATTTAGCGGCGCGCCGGCGCGATGAGGAACCGGGCATGATGATATACGCGTCGATCTTCGCCGCCTTGACCGTGCAGTTAGGGCCGCCGCCACCACTGATTTCGGTCGTCGAGCTCGCCGACGAAAGCACTACGGCAGACGGCCGCGCCGCTACTCAGACGGTTATCGAGAAGCTGCAGCCCGCTTACGTCCGGGTCAGACCCAGTGCAGTGTCAGCGGAGGCCCTTGAGGCCTGTCGGACCGACCCGTCGCCCGTTGAAGTGTGCTTGTCGGATGCGTTGGGCAGGGCGGGGGCAGCCTCGGGACAAGTCGTTCTGGTGACACGGGAAAAGGATGGCGTCCTGCACTGGCTGTGCGTCGGGAGGAATGTCGGCCCGTTTACTGCCGCGCGACAGTCCGTAGAGCTTGGGCCATTGGCGGATCTGTATGCCGATGGCGAGAGCGAACTTCTCCATCGGGCGGCCGCCTGCCTGACCTATGCCGGCAACCAGAGCGGCTGGTAGGCGTCGAGGGTTTTCTCGGCTGCTGTATTGGAGTTTGGCGTCACGGGGTTGTTGCAGACGATGCCCCGCAAGCTGTCCGCGACGGGTTGGCTGGGTCGGGAAAGACATTGGCGAAAAGGGGCGCATTCGATCCGTCACGCCGATCCTCGACACGCCATCGTCCGCGCTCCCCCGGTCGGTCAGAGGTTATGCGCAGCGTGTAGGCGCGGGACTCGCCGCTCGACGACGGTTCGCTGGCGGCCTTGAAGAAGGCTCCTGTCTGTTCACCGCCGCGTTGATCTGAGATTCGGAATGCGACCTGCCCCGCAGGATCGACGACTTCCAGGATGGCGTCGAAATCGGGCGACGAGATGCTCAACCAGATTTGCTGAGCGGGGGCGAGGCTCGTTCCACTGCGGTGCGACCATCGGCCCGTAGCGTCGCGTACATCATTACAATCTTCGCCGAGCACGCCTCGCAGACCCGTGCCTGCGGCCAAAGGCGGGGGGCGTCCCGGCATGGGTGGAGGGGTGGGATCCTGTGCTGGCATCGTCAGTCCAAGGGAGAGGACTATCGGTGTGATGGGAAGCGCCATGAGATTGAAAGCTCCACCGACTGCTGTTTGCCTTCCGTCCAGGGCCTGAACTTACCGTCGGGCCGAACAAGCGATCAATACTCAAGTTCGCTGGAGCCGCTGGAAGTGCTGACTCCCCCGATCCAACAGATGGTGACGGCAGCGAGCATCTCTCGGCGCCAATCGACATCCCGCTATCCGCCTCCCACCAACCCGTTGCGCTCGTTGTATTCGGTTCGCGCTGAACCGGCGAGGCTCGCCATTCGAACCTGCTCCACGATCCAGCGGTCTAGGTCCTTGCCGTCCTCACGCTTCAGTTCGACACCCGCGTTGCGAAGACGCGTCAGGTGGACAGCCGCTCCATAGTTCGCCGCCGACAGCCATTGAAGGCTCTCCAGCACAGCTTCATGGCTCATGGTGACACCAGGCTCCGGGGGCGGCTCAAGCCACCTGTCGAGATGCGCCATGATGGTCTGAAGGGCCTCGTCCAACGCCGGCGTCATCGTCCTCACCGATTGTTCATAGCAGCCGACATCCTGGCCGAAATTACCAAGTCGGCAAAGGTCGCAAACCAGAGACGGCGTCCGGACGGGCACCCCGTTTGCCCTGCTGGCGTTTCGTCGGCTCACCCTCCATCTTCTTGAGCCTGGGTGGCAGGGGGCAACGTTGATGATCTCCGGTTTTCTGGCCCGCTTCGACATCGGGCGCGCGCCGCGCGGGGCTTTGTCAGTCGCCACGCTGGCGACATTTCATGGCTATCTGAGGATGGAGATCGCCTACGCCTGCGGCGACTTGGATGAACCGGTCATGCTGGAGATCGTCGTCCGGAAGCCGAAGCGGATATTCGTCGTCTGCGAGTCTCTAAAGGGCTGGACGACGGACGGGGCCCGTGGTTGGCGGGCTGTCGCGAAGGCGGACATGGATCGGGCCCGGCAAGTCAGAACTCCGCTGTTGCGGAACGAGGCTTCGGCGCAGGCGACGACCACGGCCTATTTGGCTGATTTTGGCGAAGGGTACCGGTACCGGGCCCCGTTCGGCGAAGTGACTTTCCGGGTGATCGGCGCGACGTCCGGCCGGCGCCTGCTGTCTCGGCGGATGACGATCCAGCCGGCGTAGCAAGCCCTCGTAAGCCGAGTTCAGAGTCTTCCAATCCAAAACCATCCGGATGTCTGCTTCCGGCCGACAATTCACCGTCCGCTCATGGCGCACAGCCGCCGTCCGCGCCGGCACACGACTGGATGTCGCCTAAGGGTGAGAAGAGGACGTTCCCCTGAGGGTGGGAATACTCAAAGGTTCGATTAGCCCTTCCAGCCTCCCGCCCGGATCACCTCGATCCGCAAACCGGCGAAGTCCTTACTGTTGTGGCTATGCCCGTCGATCAAAGTCACAATGGGTCGTCAGCGAATTTCCTTGATGTTGTCAGTTTCCCTCTCGGCACCAAACCGAGCATCGATCCAGCCAATCTTCGAGCTGTAGCAGGAGCTCGCTGTAGGAATCTGTCTTCAGCGTTCCTACGACTTCCTCGTTCATGTCGAAGGCGAACGGGATGTCCTTGCGCCGTCGACCTCGTTCATTTCGTGGCCAAGGCTGGTAGAACACCGTCAGGACAAAGCGTTCGGCAGGATCGAGTTCTGGCCGCCACTCAACATCAATCCTGAAACGTCGGCCTTCATTCCACGCAGCGAACAAAACCGAAGCCACGGGCAGGTCCGGCGCGCCCATACCCTCGTAGAGACCGTTGATGCCGATCATCCAGCCTGACGGAATGCGTAACCGGGCGCGTTGAAGCATGCGGCGCGACCAATCTCAGCGCCGCTCGATCACCAGCTCGTAACGTCCGCCTTGACCTGCGCGGTAGGCGTTCGCGCGGAACGAATGAGCGCCTGGGCCCAAAGTCATCCGGATTTGAGCATCGCTGCCGCCCCCGCTGTCGTCGTCGGTCCTAAGAGCAACCGGATTAGTGCAGTCGGTGCCGTCTGTGATGCTCAAATACGCGTCGAACTCGCTTGATTTAAGGGTGATGACGACGCTCTCGCCCGCAGCGGCTAGCAGTGTGAAGCAGTCGTAGCGGCTGCCGTCGGCGAGCGTTCGATCGGTCGCGTCGAGGACGCCTTGGACACGCTCGCCCGGCCGGATTGAGGTCTGGGCGATGGCGGACGAAGCAATCAGACTGAACGCGAAGAGCGCGCTGGCGACCCGTTTCATGTGACCTCCTGTGAGGTGAATAAGCAGCGTTATCCCAGACAGTAGCCGACCTCGAAAATGACCGCTACCGGTCGTACGCGGACTTCCGGTCGGCAATGTGAATGTCCGATGTCTGGCGGCGTGCCAATGTCCGGTGTTGGCGCTACTCAGACCTTGTAAACTGAGGGCCGCTTTTGACCGAGGCCGTGTAAAAACGTGCTGAGCGACGGCGGGGCGGAGGTTGAGACGAAGCGCAGGACGCCTCGTGCTCAGGCCCGGATCGCCTCCATCAACGGCCTGGTTCCCATCACCGCCATCACCCGCTTCATATTGTAGGCCAG
>JAHJPT010000316.1 GCA_018819685.1 Alphaproteobacteria bacterium | reverse complement strand
TGATTGAAGCCCTCTCAGAACTGCGCTCGCGCTCAGCTACGTAGACGCGTCTACAACCTGGTTCCGTTGGAATCATAATCCGCGTGTCGGGGGTTCGAGTCCCTCCTCCGCTACCATCGATCTTGACAGCACCTGTTGCTGTGCGTCCGGTCGATCGCGCAAGCCCGCGGCGGCTTCCTCAATTGCCTCCGTAGTGCCTGCGTTCCATGAAGCTCTTGCAGCCTCAAATTTTCGGACTAGTTGCGCGTCGATGAGACCTATGAGACCGGACCACGTGACGATCCTCGTCGGATCGCTGGATCGTAGCATGCCCTACTACGATGCGTTGCTGCCGCTGCTTGGCTTCAAGAAGCGCAAGCCGCACATCTGGACAGATGGAGAGGGTTTCTTCCTCCAGTTTCAAGAAGCGCGTGCTGGCACATCATCGTATGAGAGATACGGCGCGGGTATGAACCACGTCGGTTTCGGAGCGCCCAACCCCCAGGCCGTGGAAGATGTTCGGCGCGGAATGGCCGATGCTGGATTCGAAACCCCGGAGATCCAGCACCTGAAGGGCGCCACAGCACTCTTCTTAAAAGATCCCGATGGAATCCGGTTCGAGGTAACCCACTATCCGCCAGGGGTAGATGTGGTCGGCTAACCCAGAGCGATGTCTGCCGGATGGCATGCTTGAGACCTGAGCATCGGGACAAGAATTCCGCGTCTCCGAGGTTCGAGTCGCTCCCCCGTTAGCACAGCCTCTCTGCGGTTTGGACCTGGCAGCGATTGCTGGGCCGGTTCAATCTGTTTTAGGCCACGGAATAGGCCCCAAAGCCCGCCATCGGTTGCGGCGATCCAGGGAGCGAATTTCGGCTGCGCGCAAACGCCTTCCCCGTTCCCGCTCTATAATGCCTTTTGGAGCGGTGCTGGTGCCGTCTTCGATGTCGCAATGTGTTTCGCGGGACCGTCGGTGCATGAGGATAAACGAACAGAAGCGGCGCGAAGCCCGGGCTGCGGACGGTCCGCGGCGCTGGGGTTTGCTCGTCCATATGGGACTGCTCGCGCTGGTGCCGTTGCTCATGGTGGTTCCGACGCAGGACAAGATGCTCATCGTTCCGCTCGCCTCGAGCGCACCGGGCGCATCTTTGGTTTGGGCCAGTCGCGCCGGGGCGCTGTTGATGGGGCCTGGCCCGCTGCCCGGGTCGGTGCTGGTCGATGCTTCCGCCGGCCAGCTCTGGCTGCCGGCATTGAGCAACGGCGCCGTGCTCTTGCGATCGAATGCTACGACTTGCGGTACATCGGTGGAGTTTTGAAATGACCGTCCTGACACTCGATTCCCTGCGACTTACCGGCGTGCGCGTGCTCGCCGCCATGACCGCGCTGCTGGCGCTGGCTACGGTGGCAGGCGCGGTCGCCGTCGGACCGGACGGGGCGATTATCGCTGCGCTCCTCGCCGTGGGAGTAACGATCTATCCCGCCCTTGCCGCGATCAACAGCCGCATCGATCCCGCTGCGCGGCTTGCCGCCGCAGCCGGCGTGGTCACAGTGCCGGCGCTGCTGCTGTTCGTGTTCCAGGGTGCAGCGTGGCAGACCGATCTGCACATGGTGTTCTTCGCCGCGCTGGCGATGGTGGTGATCCTGTGCGACTGGCGGGCGATCGCATTGGCGACGGGCGTCGTCGCGGTGCATCATCTGGTGGTCGGCATGGCGATGCCGGCATGGGTATTCCCCAATGGCGGGTCCTTCGGCCGGATCGTGCTGCACGCGGTGATCCTGCTGACGGAAGCCGCGACGTTGGCGTGGATTTCGCGCAATGTGGTCTCGCTCATCGCCGCGATCGAAGATGCGGAACAGCAGCGGCGGGCAACTCAGGACCAGATCGACGCCGAGCGCACCCGTCAGGCCGAAGAGCTTACCGGCGTCGTGGCCAATCTGGAGGCCGGGCTGGCACGCCTCGCCTCGGGCGATCTCACCCGCGACATCGATGCGCGCTTCCCCGAAAGCTATGCGACGCTGCGGACGAATTTCAACGCCGCGATCGCAGCGCTGCGCGAGTTGGTCGGCGCAATCAGCGAACGCGCGGAGCGGATCAGCGGCGGCTCGCAGGAAATCGCGCAGGCCTCCGAGGATCTCGCGCGGCGGACCGAGGCGAGTGCCGCCAGTCTCGAGCAGAGTTCCGCCGCCGTCCAGCAGATGGATGAGCGGCTGCGCGGCGGCGCCGTAGCAGCCCAGCGCACCGTGCAGCGAGCCGACCGCACTCTGGACACCGTGGCCACCGGCCGCAGCACCGCCGACGATGCCATGCAGGCGATGACCAGCGTGGCCGAAGGCGCCAAGGGTATCGACGACGTAATCGAGGGTCTCGACAAGATCGCCTTCCAGACGCGGGTGCTCGCCATGAACGCCGCGGTCGAGGCGGGTCGGGCCGGCGAGGCGGGGCGTGGCTTCGCGGTGGTCGCCGATCTCGTTTCCGCGCTCGCCATGCGGGCGGAGGAAGAGGCGGGCCGCGCTCGGGAACAACTGACCTCCACCCAGGGCGATATCGCGGTGGCGGTCGGCATGGTCCGCAAGGTCGATGGCGCGCTGGCCGAAATCGTCAGCGATGTCAGCGAAGTGAACGCGATGCTGCGCGAGCTGGCGCAGGACAACGAGGCGCAGGCGGGCACGATCGGCGAAATCAGCACCGCGATCGGGGCAATGGACCAGGCGACCCAGCAAAACGCCGCGATGGTCGAAGAGACGTCGGCCGCGACGCGCAATCTCAGCAGCGAGGTGAGCGAGTTGACCGAACATGCCCGCCGCTTCGTCATCGACGAAGCCGATGAGCGGACGGTGACCGAAAAGGGGCTGGCGCAGTCTGAGGGATTTCGCCTCGCTGCCGCGTGACGATCTGCTCGGACCCGCCGTCGTCCCTCAGGCCTCGTCCCTTGGGGCGGCGGGCTTCGGAGCCTCCCTTCGCAAGGACTTTTCCACAGAACGCCGGTTTGCAGGATCGAGGTTTGACCTGCGGGCGCGACGCATTATGGCCGCGCGGCATGAGCCAATCTGCTCCGCTTCTTGCGCCACCGTCTCTTGCTTCGCTGCTGGCCGCCGGACCGGTGGCGCTGTTCCTCGATTTCGATGGCACGCTGGTTGAGATTGCCGCACGCCCCGACACGATCGCGGTTCCCGCAAAGCTGGTCTCCAAGCTCGCGCGCCTGTCCGACCGGCTGGGAGGGCGCCTGGCGTTGGTCAGCGGGCGCTCGCTGGAAGATTTGGAAACGCATCTGGGATCTCTCGCCGTCGCCAGCGCGGGTTCGCATGGGGCCGACCGGCGCTGGCCCGACGGCTCGCACCTGGGCGGCGCACCGCTAAGCCTCGCTGCGGAAACGATTGCCGAGGTCGAGGACTACGCCAGAGCGCAGGAACTGATCTTCGAGACGAAGTCGCACGGTTGCGCGCTGCACTACCGCGGGCGGCCCGAGGCGGGGGAGAGTGCCGAGGCGTTCATGCGCACGATCGCGGCGCGCGAGGGTCTGGCCGTCAAGACCGGCAAATGCGTGGTCGAGCTGGTGCATGAGGGTGCGGATAAGGGCGGCGCGGTGCGCGCCTTCATGGAGCAGCCGCCGTTCGAAGGCGCGCGCCCGGTATTCATCGGCGACGACGTGACCGACGAGGACGGCTTTGCCGGCTGCACGCAAGCCGGCGGCTTCGGAGTTCTGGTCGGGGACGAACGCGAAACGGCAGCCGAATTCCGGCTGGCGGACGTTGACGCAGTGTACGATTGGCTGGAGTTGTAGACCTGTTGGACAAGCCCAATCTCGAACTCTGGCCGATCGGCAATTGCCAGGTCAGCGCGCTGGTCGATACCGAAGGCGCCTTCGCCTGGGGTTGCGTGCCCCAGGTCGATGGCGATCCGGTGTTCTGCACGCTGCTCAATGGCGCCCGACGCGACGAGGGCGTGTGGCGGTTCGAGATCGAAGGGCAGGTCTCCGCAACGCAACATTATCGCCGCAACACTCCGATCCTGGTGACCCGGCTCGAGGCGGAAGACGGCAGCGCGCTGGAAATTCACGATTTCTGCCCCCGCTTCGAGCGTTCGGGGCGGATGTATCGCCCCGTCGCCTTCATCCGGATCGTGCGGCCGGTGGCGGGCACGCCGCGGCTGCGGATGGTTCTGGCGCCGATGAAGGATTACGGCGGCGCGCGCGCGGAGAACACGAGCGGTACCAACCATATCCGCTATCTGGTCGAACCGCAGGCATTGCGGTTGAGCACCGATGCGCCGGTCGGCTATGTGCTCGAAAACCGGACGTTCCGGCTGGAGCACGATCTGCACTTCTTCCTGGGCCCGGACGAGCCTTTCGTCGGCAATCTGCGGGCCGAAGTGCGCCAGATGGAAGCCTTGACCGAGAGATACTGGACGCATTGGACGCGCGGGCTGCACATCCCGCTCGAATGGCAGAACGAGGTTATCCGCTGCGCCATTGCGCTCAAGCTGTGTCAGCACGAGGAAACCGGCGCGATCGTCGCCGCGCTGACCACTTCGGTGCCAGAAGCGCCGCATAGCGAGCGCAATTGGGACTACCGCTACTGCTGGATTCGCGATTCCTATTACACGGTGCAGGCGCTCAACCGGCTCGGCGCGCTCGACGTGCTGGAGAAATACCTCACCTATCTGCGCAACATCATCGACAGCGCCAAGGGTGGGCGCATCCAGCCGCTTTATTCGGTGATGGGCCAGAGTGAGCTCGACGAAGGCCACGAAACCGCACTGGCCGGCTATCGCGGGATGGGTCCGGTGCGGCGCGGCAACGCGGCCTTCATGCAGATACAGCACGATTGCTATGGCCAGATCGTGCTGCCTACGGTGCAGGGCTTCTTCGACCGGCGGCTGCTGCGGATGGCCGACGAGAGAGATTTCGAAAGCCTCGAGCAGGTTGGCGAGATGGCCTGGGCGATGCACGATCAGCCCGACGCCGGGCTGTGGGAATTTCGGACCCGGCAGGAAGTCCACACCTATTCCGCGGTCATGTGCTGGGCTGCCTGCGACCGGCTAGCCAATGTCGCCGACCGACTGGGACGCGGGGATCGCTGTGAAGTGTGGCATCAACGCGCCGATGCCATCCGCGCCAAAATCGAGAGCGAAGCCTGGGTGGAGAACGGCGATCTGGGTGGCCATTACGGAGCCAGCTTCGAAAGCGACTATCTCGACGCCAGCCTGCTGCAGATGGTCGAACTGCGCTTCCTGTCGCCCGACAACGAACGGTTCCTCTCGACCTTCGCCGCGGTCGAGCGCGAGTTGCGACGCGGCGACCATATGCTGCGCTATGCGGCCGAGGACGATTTCGGCGCGCCCGAAACCGCGTTCAACGTCTGCACCTTCTGGCTGATCGAGGCGCTCCATCTGGTGGGGCGGGATTCCGAAGCGCGGGTGCTGTTCGAGACGATGCTCAGCCACACGACCCGCTCGGGGTTGCTGAGCGAGGATCTCGATTACGAAACCGGCGAGCTTTGGGGGAACTTCCCCCAGACTTACTCGCTCGTAGGGGTAATCAATTGCGCCGGACTGTTGTCCAAACCATGGAGTGAAGTCCGATAGGCAAGCTCATCGTCGTTTCGAACCGGGTCGCCGTTCCGAAGGCCCGAGGTGCCGCAGGCGCACAGGGCGGTTTGGCCGGCGCGCTCAATTCCGCGCTGCGCGACTACAAGGGTATCTGGTTCGGCTGGTCGGGCGCCGAAAGCGACGACGAGACCGGCGAGATTTCTACGCAGAGCCACGAGGGCGTCACCACGGCGACCATCGATCTCTCGCACCGAGATATCGACGAATATTACAACGGCTATGCCAATGCCACGCTGTGGCCGCTGTTTCACTTTCGGCTCGACCTCACCGAATATGAGCGCGAGACCGGCAAGGGCTACGAGCGGGTCAACGAGCGCTTCGCCGACAGCGTCACCCCGCTGATCGAGGAAGACGATCTCGTCTGGGTCCACGATTATCATCTGATCCCGTTGGGCGAACGACTGCGCTCGCGAGGGCTGAAGAACCGGATCGGCTTCTTCCTGCATATTCCCTGGCCGCCGACGCGGCTGTTCGTGTCCTTGCCCTATCATGAGCGGCTCGTGCGCACGATGTTGCACTACGATCTGGTCGGTTTCCAGACCGTGGAATGGCGCGAGAGCTTCCTGCATTATTGCTCCGAGGAACTGGGCGCCGAGGTCAACGAGGAAACCGGTTCGGTTACGCTGGATGGTCGGACGACCATCGCCAAGGCCTATCCGATCGGGATCGATTGGGATCATTTCCAGGCCGAAGGCGAGACCGGCGAGGCGCGCCAGGCGGGCCAGCGGTTGCTCTCCTCGACACGCCGCCGCACTGCGATGATCGGTGTCGATCGGCTCGACTATTCGAAGGGGCTGCCCGAGCGGCTGGACGGGATCGGGCGGTTCTTCGACCAGTTCCCCGAGCGGGTGCGCGATCTCGTCTTCATCCAGATCGCGCCGCCCAGCCGCGAGGATGTCGAAAGCTACAAGCAAATCCGCGCCGAACTCGAGCAGAAGGCGGGGCAGATCAACGGCGCGCGCTCGGAAGTGGACATGGTCCCGATCCGCTACGTCAATCGCGGCTACAGTCACGCCGAGCTGTTCGGCTTTTTCCGGGCGGCGAAGATCGGGCTGGTCACGCCGCTGCGCGACGGAATGAATCTGGTGGCGAAGGAATATGTGGCCGCGCAGGATCCGCTCGATCCCGGGGTGCTGATCCTCTCGCAATTCGCGGGTGCGGCGTTGCAGATGCCCGAATCGCTGATCGTCAATCCACACAGCCCCGACGACATGGCCTATGCCATCCGTACCGCGCTCGACATGCCGCTGGCCGAGCGCCAGCGCCGCTACGAGGCGACGATCGACACCGTGCGCGACGACAACGTTCAGCATTGGACCAAGGATTTCATGGCCGATCTGACGAGTATCGGCACCTCCGGCTAGTCGCGGTTCGGCGAAAATGGGCGACCGCAAGCGAGCCCTAGTTGCGAAAACCTTTGCTAGCGGTCACCGGATTTCGAAGGTTTCGAGCCGGCCCTCCGGACCGATCGCAAAAACCGTTCCGTAATCCTGTTCCTCCAGCGGAGGGGGCGGCGTTGCGCCGAAGCGTCCGATCAGGTCGTGAACGGTGTTGCTGTGGCCGACGATCAGAAGCGATCCGCCGACCTTATCGGCCGCCGCAGCCAGCGCCTGCGGCTGGCGGGGATCGTATGGGGTGACCGAAACGCCCAGCCGTTCCGCGAGTGGGCCGGCAGTTTCCATCGCCCGGCGCGTCGGCGTTACGAAGATCGCGGCGATGCCTTTTTCGGCCAGCATTTCCGCCAGCCGCCCTGCGGCTTCAGCACCCTGGGAATTGAGCGACGGGTCGTCGCCTTGTGCCTTGTGCAGATGCCGGACGACAAAGATCGTCCCCCGGTCCGCAACCGTTGCCGACCGGATGGCGAGGGGCCCCGGCGGCTCGGCGCATGCACCCACCGCCAGTGCCGCGAGCAACACCATCCACAGCCAGCTCTTCATCTTGTCATCCTTGCCCGTTGCGGCGAATTCGGTACCCTCGCCCACTGCCGTCTGCAATGAAGCCCTGGCAGCCGGAAAGGATCAGTTCGCGACCATTCCGGCCATTCCGCACCCATTCTAGCTAGCCCATTTCGCCCAGGCTCCGCTCTCGATGACTTCTGATTTCATCACTATCCTCGCGGGGATCGCGTGCGCATCGGCGAACTGCTTGCCCTTTTTGCGGCCGAGCACGGTGATGGCCGTAGCCAGCGCGTCCGCCTGCATACAGCCCGGGTGAAGCACGGTTACGGAGAGTATGTCGTCCCCCAACGGCGATCCGCTTCCCGGTTCGATCGTATGGCTCCAGGAGTATTCGCCGATCCAGCGTCGGCGGGAGCAGTTTCCCGAAGTGGCAATGGACCAGCCGGTCAACCCTACGCGCGTGGCTGGAGCTGCGCTCGCGAGTGGAACCTCGAGATCGACCCACCAGGGGAAGCCGTCGGCGCGCAGGCCCGCTCCACGCAATTCGCCGCCAATATTCAGCAGCGCGTGATCGACGCCGAGCCGGGCGATCGCTGCCATGGCCGCATCGACAGCGAAACCCTTGGCGATGCCGGAAAAATCGAGCGTGAGCCCGCCCGGTTGAACCAGGAGCCGACCGTCTTCTTCGAGCGTCACATCCTGCCAATCATACCGGCGGGCGCGGGCGGCGTCGTCTTTGGAGGGAAGCCGGTCGAGGAGCGGCCAATATCCGAAGCCCCACAGGTCCGACGCGGCGCCGATCGTCGGATCGAATGCGCCCGAGCTCGCCCTGGCGATGTTCAGAGCGCAATCCAGGACATAGGCGAATTCCTCCGCAAGCCGATGCCGGCTTCCCGGTGCTGCGCGGTTGAAGCGGCTGAGATCGGAAGCTTCATCCCATTGGCTCATCTGGCTGGTGACGCGTGCGAAAACCTCTTCGAGCGCGGCGCGCAACTGCTTGTCGCCGACCGAAGCCGGAGCGACCGCTTCCAGCGACCAGTCCGTGCCCATTGTTTCGCCGGACAGCAAGGTCGCCCGGCTATCGACGGGCGGAGGCGCGATTTCCGCCGCCCGTCCCAAGGGGAGAAGCAGTTGTCCCGCTCCTTCCGGCGCCAAACTGCCCGATGCCCTCAAAGCGGCAGGAATTCGAGCACAGCAGTATAGGAAGCGCGCCTCTCGGGCTTGCCTTCCGAGGCTTCCTGAGCGCTGGAAGCCTCGAGATAATACATCCCGGGTTCGCCCGCTTCCAGCATCACCCGGCCTTCGGCATCGGTCCGCAGCATGGCGATGCCCGGATCGTCGCGATAGCGCGTTCCGCCTGCGACGAACTCGACCTCCAAGTCCGCTGCCGGCTGGCCGTCGAGCAGGAACCGCATCACTGCCGGTTCGCCCGCAACGATATCGTTGGGATGCGTGACCGGGATCATCTCGAGCCCGCTGTTGGTGGGCGCGAGCGCGCCGGTGCTGGGAGCGCCGAGCGTGGCGAAGGTCTCGGTGCGCGAATGGTTGTGGCTGGCGCGGATGTCGCTCGCGCCCGCGGGCAGCTCTGCGGGGGCACCGCGGAAGCGGTGGCGTTCGCCGTTGAGCGAGTAGGACCCCATCACCCCGTCGCTGACCAGCGCGATCCGGTAGGTGCCTTGCGCTGCCAGCGGCACGTCGAACACGCTGCGATAGGCGCCCGAGCCCAAGATAGCCGGATTCACTGGCTCGCCATCGGGGCCGGTGACCACCAGCGAATCGAGCGGCATCGGGCGATGCTCGAACACGAACAACCCGTTCGAGGCAGCGGCATCGACCGTCACGAGGTCGCTCTCGCCCGCCAGCACGGTGGCGGAGGGGAGCAGCCAGCGCCGGTGGGCGTCGGCTGCGCTGGGGAGGAGGGCGGTGAGCCCAAGGGCGGCGCCGAGGGCGAGCAGGCTGGGTTTGGCAAACATGACAGAATCCTTTTAGGGCGAATCGTGGAGGGATAGGGGTATCGGGGCGCGGCTCAGCGCCTGGTGGTCAGGCGGACTGTTCCCAGTTCCGACTTGCCTTCCGCGCTCGCCGAGGTCGCGGCGCGCGGCGGCCATTGGAACGGCAGCGTCACGAGTTCGCGCCCTCCCACCTCGCGAGCGGCTTCGACGCGCAATTTGTAGTTTCCAGCGGGAAGATTGGCGAGCGGGCGGCTGCCCTGGCGATATGTACGGGCATGGGTGCCGGGTGCCTTGGTGGGCGCGCTGACGCCATTGGCGGGCATCGTCATCGCGCGGCCGGCGCGCCGCCACCAGGTCCGCATGTCGGGGAGCCATTTGGCGCCGTCCTCGGGCGACAGATCGCCATCGTACCAGACGTTGAGCGTGCGCACAGCCTTGCCGGCCTCGTCCTCGATCCAGATTGCCACATAGGGGCGGTGGTATTCGGCGACGCGCAGCCGTGGAATCTCGACGCTGACGGCGAGTTCCTGGGCTGCGGCGGGGGCGGCGGCGAGGCCGCTGGCGGCAAAGGCGAAGGCGATCGAAACGCGCATGGGAAGCTCCCGGTTCGGGTCAGTGGGTGAGGAAGGCGAGCAGGAAGAGCGGGATCGCCACCCCCGCGCCGACGATGGGCCAGGTCGAACGCCGCTTCTTGGCGTGAAGCTGGAGCAACAACAGCCCGGTCAGCGAGAAGATCACGCAGGCCGCGGCGAAGATATCGATGAACCACGACCATGCGGTGCCGGTATCCCGCCCTTTGTGGAGATCGTTCAAATAGGCGATCCAGCCGCGATCGGTGGCTTCGTGCACCACCGCTCCGGTGGTCCGGTCGATCAACACCCAGCCATCGCCGCCCGGCTGCGCCAGCGGGATATATAGTTCGATCTCGCTCCACTCGGGCGCCCGGCCGGAGACATCCACACCGGCTGTCTTGTCGAGCCACTCGGTCACGGGCGGGGGGATTGCAGTGTCCGCTCCGGCGCCCTCGGGCACGGCGGCGAGCGTTTCGAGCAATGCTGCGGGAAGCGTGTATTCCTGCGTCGCGATCTGCGGCTCGGCTTCGATCGATCCTGCATGGTTGAGCGTGATGCCGGTCACCGCGAAGAGGATCATACCCACGAGGCAGATCGCGCTGCTCATCCAGTGCCAGGTGTGGAACTGACGCACCCAAAAAGCCGGGATCCGGCGCTTGCCCGGCTTGCGCGGAACGCTCCGAGTGCCGCACACCGGCTGCTGCGTCGCTTGCATATCCATCGGAATTTATCGTGCCCTGCTATTGCGAATGACTTGCATTTGCTTCGTCGCCTATCGCCCGATGGTCATGCCGCGTCAACCCTTTCGGCTCGTCGGTCGAAACTTGTCGATCTCAGCCCGATCTCGGGTGCTGAAATGGCGCGCAAGTGAAATGCGGCGTCGCAGGGCTCGGGGAACCGTTGTAATCGTTACGCTTTCTAATCAGAATGCGGTTTTACTTCCATCTGCACAACGACGTTCACACCGTGGACGAAGAGGGTCGAGAGATGCCCGATGCCGGCGCCGCTTTCGCCGAAGCCAGAGACGAAGCCCGCGCCATGGCCGCAGAAAGCGTCAGACTTGGTAGTCTGGATCTGAGCCACCATGTCGCCGTGACCGACGAGAGCGGCGCTGTGCTGTTCAAGGTGACCTTCGGCGAGGTTGTTGCGATAAGCGACCTGGAAGGAGAGCCCGTCGGGCAGAAATGATCGAGAAACTCATCGCCACTATCCAGAAGCGCTATGCCTTTTCGGAGGAAGAGGCCAATTTGCTGCGCGCCACGATGACCGAGACGCTGGAGTTCAAGCCGGGCGATATCATCGTCCCCGAGGGCGAGGAGATCAGCTACTCCTCGCTGCTGGTCGAGGGATTTTCATGCCGATCGAAATACACGACCGAGGGTTCGCGGCAGATCATGCAATTCAACATCCCCGGCGACTTCGTCGATCTGCACTCCTATCCTCTGGAGGTTCTCGATCACAGCATCACCGCCCTGACCGATTGCCGGATCGTGAAGCTCCAACACCGGGACATCACCCAGATCATCGATAGCAACCCGCGGCTGGGGCGGATCATGTGGTTTGCCACGATGGTCGATGCATCGATGCACCGCGAGTGGCTTGTGTGCCTCGGAGCGAGGACGGGTGCGATGCGTGTCGCGCATCTGTTCTGCGAGATGTTTTATCGCCTCCAGGTCGTGGGTCTTACCCAAGGTACGAGCTATCGCTTCCCGATCACGCAGGCGGATCTTGCGCAGGCCCTTGGATTCACGACGATCCATGTGAATCGAATGCTTCGCGAGTTGCGCGACGAGGGACTCGCGACATTTCGCAGCAAGGAGGTCGAGATCCCCGACCTCAAGGCTCTCGAGGAGCGGGCGGACTTCGATCCCGCCTATCTCTACCTGGAGCCCAGGCATCAGTAGCGGGGTCTAGCACACCCTGTGCCACTGGGGCCGAGTACAAGGGCATTGAGAGATGCTCCGCGAGAACGTGCTAAGGACTGATATCCAAAGCTTTTTTCCTGCTTTCGGAACCTTCGAATTGCCGGCCCATTTTACCGATAATGCAAACCGATCGAGGAGCGATCTATCATGAAAAAGCTTACCACCACGGCAATTCTGCTCGCCGGGCTTAGCCTGTCGGGCTGCACGGCGTTTCTCGGTGCCGGGGCGGGTGCCGCTGCAGCAACCTGCGCTCCTGACGATACCGATTGCGTCGAACAAGTCGAAGAAGAAGTCGACGATATCTGACGCGCGATAAGCTTCTGCCTTGCCCTGCAACCATCGGCCTTCCCCAAGCCAATCGAAGCTGATCCGGGGTTTCGCCCGAGCAATTTGACTGGAGAGCCAGATGTTCCAAGGAATGATTAGAGCCGCTCCGGCAAGTGCGTTCGCGCTTGCCCTTTCCGCCTGTGCCACATCGCCTGAAGGTCCGGTCGGCTTCGTGGAAGCCTCCTACGATGCGGAACTCAACGGAGCGGCGGTCGTCGGAGCGGGCGATCCGGACGGATCCGCTGTCGCTCAGAT
The DNA here is from genome assembly GCA_018819685.1 of Alphaproteobacteria bacterium. Lineage (GTDB taxonomy): Bacteria > Pseudomonadota > Alphaproteobacteria > Sphingomonadales > Sphingomonadaceae > Qipengyuania > Qipengyuania benthica. The sequence continues at coordinate 460 of JAHJPT010000316.1, read as the reverse complement.
AACGGTCACGAGAAATGCGGATGCAGTGTGTTACAACATTCGCAGCATCCGCGGCATCGGCGAAGCGACAGGGGCTCGCATCTATCGTGGCTACGAGGGACAGGAGGGTCCGGTCGTCGCGCAACTGCCGCGCGGAGGCGAAAGCGGGTGGAACGGCTGCATCAACAGCACCGAACTGGCGAAGGACTTGCTTCGCCCCGATCCGCCGGGGTTCTACATCCAGATCCAGACAGTCGAATACCCGGGCGGAGCGCTCCGCGGGCAATTGCGCTACGACTGATCGAGAGGGAGTCTCACGGAAACTCCCAGTGCGCTCGGCGAGGGCCGCTGAGCCACGATGACTCCATGATAATCCGCTGCTTGAAACGACGCGGTATAACTGGGGGCAATACCGAGGGAAGTGGCTGGGGTGGCAGGGATCGAACCTGCGAATGCCGATACCAAAAACCGGTGCCTTACC
>JAHJPT010000315.1 GCA_018819685.1 Alphaproteobacteria bacterium | reverse complement strand
TGCGCCAGATCCTCGATCGAATAGATGTCGTGATGCGGCGGCGGCGAGATCAGCCCCACGCCGGGGGTCGAATGGCGCACCTTGCCGATGGTCTTGTCGACCTTGTGGCCGGGCAATTGTCCGCCCTCGCCGGGCTTGGCACCCTGCGCCATCTTGATCTGGATATCGTCCGAATTGACGAGGTATTCGGTGGTCACCCCGAAGCGTCCGCTGGCGACCTGCTTGATCCGGCTGCGCATCGAATCGCCATTGGCCATGGGGACGAAGCGGTCGGGTTCCTCGCCGCCCTCGCCGGTGTTCGAGCGCGCGCCGATGCGGTTCATCGCGATCGCCAGCGTGGTGTGCGCCTCGCGACTGATCGAGCCGTAGCTCATTGCCCCCGTGCTGAAGCGCTTGACGATCTCGGCGGCGGGTTCGACCTCGTCGAGCGGGATCGGCTTGCCGGCCTTGCGCAGCTCCATCAGCCCGCGGATCGTCAGCAGCCGCTCGGACTGCTCGTTGATCGCCTTGGCGAAGGCGGCGTAATTGTCGGGCCGGTCGCCGCGCACCGCGTGCTGGAGATTGGCGATGGTTTCCGGAGTCCAGGCATGATCTTCGCCGCGCAGGCGGAACTGGTAGATGCCGCCCGGATCGAGCATGCTGCGATAGATCGGCGCATCGCCATAGGCCATCGCGTGGCGGCGCACCGCTTCCTCGGCGACCTGTTCGAGCCCGACGCCCTCGATCGTGGTCGAGGTGCCGGTGAAAAAGGCATCGACGAACGCGCTCGACAGCCCGACCGCATCGAAGATCTGCGCGCCGCAATAGGACTGGTAGGTCGAGATACCCATCTTGGACATGACCTTGAGGATGCCCTTGCCCACCGCCTTGACGTAATTGTCGCGCACCTTTTCGGGGGCGAGCTCGGGGTGCCGCTCGGCGCGCAGATGCTCGAGCGTCTCGAAGGCGAGATAGGGGTTGATCGCCTCGGCGCCGTAACCCGCCAGCACGCAGAAATGATGGACCTCGCGCGCTTCGCCGGTCTCGACCACCAGCCCGGTCTGCATCCGCAGCCCCTGCCGGGTGAGCTGGTGATGCACCGCAGCGGTGGCGAGCAGAGCGGGCATGGGGATACGGTCGGGGCCCTGCAGCCGGTCGGACAGGATCAGGATGTTGTGATCCTGCAGCACCGCCTCGGTCGCGGCCCAGCACATCTCCTTGATCGCCATTGCCAGCCCCTCGGCGCCGGTGGCGGCGTCCCAGCTGCAGTCGATCGTCGCGGTGCGAAACGCGCCGTCGAGCGCCGCCTCGACCGAGCGGATCTTGGCCAGATCCTCATTGGTGAGAATCGGCTGGCTGACCTCGAGCCGCTTGTGCAGCCCGGCGTCGCGCCCGAGCAGATTGGGGCGCGGGCCGATCATCGACAGCAGGCTCATCACCAGTTCCTCGCGGATCGGATCGATCGGCGGATTGGTGACCTGCGCGAAGTTCTGCTTGAAATAGTCGTAGAGCAGCCGCGGGCGGTCGCTCAGCACCGCGATCGGCGTGTCGGTGCCCATCGAACCGATCGGGTCCTGGCCGTCGAGCGCCATCGGCTCGAGAAAGCGCGTCAGATCTTCCTGCGTGTAGCCGAAGGCCTGCTGGCGATCGAGCAGGGTGGTGGTCGCGACCGGGATTTCGGACAGCTCGGGCGCGATATGCTCGATATCCTCGAGCTTGAACTGCGCCTGTTCGAGCCATTTCTCGTAAGGATGCTCTGCGGCGAGCTGCGCCTTGAGCTCGGCATCCTCGATGATCCGGCCTTCCTCGAGATCGATCAGCAGCATCTTGCCCGGCTGCAACCGCCATTTGCGCACGATATCCGCCTCGTCGATCGGCAGCACCCCGCTTTCGCTGGCGAGCACGACGTGATCGTCCTTGGTGACGCAATAGCGCGCCGGGCGCAGCCCGTTGCGATCGAGCGTGGCGCCGATCTGGCGCCCGTCGGTGAAGCACACCGCGGCGGGCCCGTCCCACGGCTCCATCAGCGCGGCGTGATATTCGTAGAAGGCGCGCCTGGCCGGATCCATCAGCGCATTGCCAGCCCAGGCCTCGGGCATCAGCATCATCATCGCATGGGCGAGGCTGTAGCCGCCCACCAGCAACAGCTCGAGCGCGTTGTCGAGGCAGGCGGTGTCCGACTGGCCATGCGGGATCAGTGGCCACATCTTGTCGAGATCGACGCCCAGCAGCTCGCTTTCCATCGTCCGGCGGCGCGCGTTCATCCAGTTGACGTTGCCGCGCACCGTGTTGATCTCGCCATTGTGCGCGGTGAAGCGGTAAGGGTGCGCGAGTCGCCAGCTGGGAAAGGTGTTGGTGCTGAAGCGCTGATGCACCAGCCCGAGCGCCGAAACGCAGTCGGGATCGCGCAGATCGTCGTAGAACCCGCCGACCTGATGCGCGAGCAGCAGACCCTTGTAGACGATGGTGCGGCTGGAAAAGCTGGGGATATAGGCCTGCGTAAGCCCGGGAATTCCGTGCTTTTCAGCCAGTCTGGCGAGCGGATTGAGCGTCTGCTTGCGGATCACCACCAGCTTGCGCTCGAACGCGTCCTGATCGGCGCAATCCGGACCGCGCCCGACGATGCATTGCCGCATGACGGGCATGGCATCGACCACCGCACGGCCCAAGCCGTCGAGCGTGACGGGAACATCGCGCCAGCCGAGCACGCGCTGGCCTTCCTTGACGACGAATTTCTCAAGCTGATCGACCACGAAGGTGGCCGCCTCGCCTTCGCGCGGCAGGAAGCATTGCGCCACGCCGTATTCGCCGGGCGGGGGGAGGTCGATGCCTTCGCTGCGCGCCCAATTGCGGAACAGCGGATCGGGGACCTGGAGCAGGATGCCCGCGCCGTCGCCGAGCAACGGGTCGGCGCCGACCGCACCGCGATGATCGAGATTGCCGAGAATCTCCAGCGCCCGGCTGACGATCGAATGGCTTTTGTCGCCGCGGATATGCGCGACCATGCCGACACCGCAGGCGTCGTGTTCGTTGCGCGGATCGTAGAGCCCGCCGAGAGGCGGGTGGGCGGGTACGGTCATTCGCTTCCTTCACACCGTCGGGCCCGACGGAGGCGAGGGCTTCCGATGGGACCTGACTGTTGGCGCGCCGGTCGCAGCGCTGCCGGATTGTCGTGAGTGCCCGTAATGACCATGCGAAAGCCGTTTTGCAACCGCGAGGGACGAAGGAAAATTTCGTCTGCGGCAAGTTTTGCGTAACAGCCTTGCCGAACCTCGCTGTCGAGCGTGGGCCGGTCAGGGCTTGCGACTGACCCGGTCGAGCTTGTCCAGCGCGTTGCGCAGCCCGGCACGCGGATCGTCGGCCCGTTCGCCCGACTCGTCCTCACGGGGCTCGCCGGGCGCACCGCGATCGCGATCCACTTCGCGGCGCAGGAAGGCGATCACCGGATCGTCGGAGCGCGCCGAGTCCGGCTGCATTTGCGCCGAACCTGCCAGCCGCGAACGCTGCGCGGCGAGTGCCGCATCGAACCGCGCCACCAGTTCGGCGAGCGGCGCTGCAGAGAATTCGAGCGGCGCAGGCTCGGGCTCGGGTTCGGGCTCGGGCTCGGGTTCGACTTCCGCTTCGACCTCGGCCTCGGGGAATTCCTCATCGGTAGCGGGGGTCGATCCCTGAGCTTCGACGGGCTCTGCAGACGGAGCGTTCGCATCGAGACTCGGCATGGTCTCGGCGGGCACCTCCTCGTACTCGACGTATTCCACCGCTTCGGTCTCTTCGAAATCGGGCTCTTCGCAATCGCTATCCTGCGGCTCGCCTGCTGCCGTAGGGGGCACGACCGCAAAGCCGGGTTCGGCGTCGGGCTCATCGCCGCCGGCTTCGGGGCTGGACCAGTCCTCGAGCGGGTCGTCGTCGAAATTGCGGCGCTGGACACGAGGCAGGCCGGCGACGAGCCGATCGGCGGCGAAACGCTGCAGATCGTCGTCCTCATTCTCGCCGGAAGCGGCCTCGGGTTCATGGGAAGCGGCGTTGGTGGCGGATTGCGTGCCAGCAGAATCGCCCAGACGGACTTCGCTCACCTGGAAGATGCGCCCGGTCTCGCTGCCATGCCCTTCTGCTCGGTCGGTCGGTCTCTCGAACCGCCGATCGTCGGCTTCGGCGGTGCTGCGGCGGCCGGCAAGCCGGGTCGGGCCGGTGGCGGGCGGCGGGGGTTTCGCCAGATCGTCGCGGCGCACCGAATCACCGGGGCCGGTTGCGACGATATCTTGCGCCGCCAAGTCCTGGTCATCGTCATCGTCATCGGGGAGCCAGGGCGAATCGCCGGCCGGTCCGGTCTCCTCGCTACGGCTCTGTGAACGTGCCTGCACCCGGCGGAGGTGCGCGGCGATAGCCAGCCCCAGCAGTGCGCCCAGAAGCGCGGCGACGGCGCTGATCGCCAGCCGCGCGGTGCCGCCCAGCGGCGGAGCGGCGGCGGGAAACAATTCGGCCAGCCCGATTCCCACCACCAGGCCTTCGAAATTCGCGGGCGGCACCACGAAAGTGCCCAGCCCCAACAAAGCGGCGAACCACAGCGCCACGATCGCCGGGAAGGCCGGATGCGCCGTGAGCGGCTTGGTGTTGCGGCTGGCGCTCATGGGGTGGCGTCGTTCTCTTTCTGCTCCGGACCGCACTCAGGCGGCGCGCGCGCTGTTCCTGTCCGCCTGGCGGCATAGCAGGCTCTGGTAAACGGCTTGATAACGATCGATATTATGCGCCCAGTCGTGATGCGCGGCAACATGCGTCCGTCCGCGCTCGCGTAGCGCCTCCCACTCGCTGCGGCGGTCGATCAGATCGGCCAAGGCATCGGCGCAGCCCTGCGGATCGTCGGGGGGAAAGAGCACCCCGGTGCGCCCGTCCTCGATGAGCTCGCGATGGCCCCCGACATCGGAGGCGGCGACGATCCGCCGCTGCGCCATCGCCTCGAGCGGCTTCAGCGGGGTGACCAGATCGGTCAGCCGGCTGCGCTTTCGTGGATAGGCGAGCACGTCGATCAGCGAATAGTAGCGCTCGACCTCGGAATGCGGGACCCTGCCGGTGAAGGTTATGCCATCGGCGGCGGCGCTGGCGCGGGTGCGCGCCCGCAGCGCGCCGTCCATTGGGCCGCCCCCTACCAGCAGCAGTTGCGCCCGGGGATGGCGCTTCCGCAGCAGCGGCAGCGCATCGATGAGATCGTCGAGCCCCTCGTAGTCGTAAAAGCTGCCGACGAAGCCCACCACGGGGCCGTCGGCGAGCTCCAGCTCGCGCGCCAGCGTCTCGTCGCGCGGGGGCGGATCGCCGAACAGCGCCAGATCGACGCCATTGGGCGACAGACCGATCTTGCCCGCCTCGTGGCCGCGTCCGATCAGATCCTCGCGCAAGCCATCGCAAATGGTGAACACGGCATCCGCGCCCGCGACCACCCGGTTTTCCAGCGCGCGGGTCAGCCGGTATTTGAGCGATCCGGCGCGCCCGGTGCCGTTGCCGACCGCGGCATCTTCCCAGAAGGCGCGTATTTCGTAGACGAAGGGCAGGCCGAGCCGGCGCGCGGCGCGCAAACCGGCCATACCGGTGAGCGCAGGCGAATGGGCGTGAAGAACATCGGGCCGCCAGCGCCGCGCCGCGCGTTCGACCGCGTGGCGCAACCTCTCGATTTCGCGCCATTCGCGCAAGCCCGGCGGGCCCGAGGGTTCCGCCGGCGCGCGGAAGAAGGTCAGCCCTTCGCTCTCTTCCTCGTCGAGTCCCTCCTGCAACGCGCCGCCATCGCCCGCATCGCCGCCCTGACGGGGGCCGGTAAGCCCGCGCACCTCCATCCCGGCTGCGATCTGGCTTTTCATGATCGCGCGCGTGCGGAAGGTGTAGCCGGAGTGCAGCGGCAGCGAATGGTCGAGGATATGCAGGACTCGGGTCATCGGGCTATACCGTTGCACAACAGGCTTAACGCCCCGTCAACCGCGATCGCCTAGACCTGGACCACCCGCGCGCCGCACATTCGAAGAGACGCCGCTTTTGATCGACTATTTCGCCCTTACCCTGACCCACGGCCTGCTGCTGCTTGCGCTGTTGCGGCTGATCCGGCGCGAGGATGTCGATGTCGAACCGGCAACGGAGGATGAGACGGTTCTTGCGGCTGCCGAAACACCGGGTGCCGAAAACCCGCCCGAAGACGGCGCCGCCGCGCGACGCGCGGCCCGAAAGCGGCGCCGCAATGCTTGATCTCGCGCTCTTCGCCTTCGTGCTGGCGTTTCTGGCGCTGGGCATCGCACGCCCCTTCCTGTGGGTGCTTGCCTATATCTATATCGACATTCTGGCACCACAGAAGATCGGCTGGACGCTGACGCCCGCGCTGCCGATCTCGCTGATCGCCTTCTGCGCCGCCTTCGCCGGCTGGCTGCTGACCGATTCCAAGAAGGAGACGCGGATCCATTATCGCCAGCTGCTGATGCTCCTGCTGCTGCTCTATTGCGCCTTCACCACCACCCAGTCCGCCTTCCCCGTCGAGGCCGCGCACAAATGGAGCTGGGTGTGGAAGGCGCTGGTGTTCGCGATCTTCCTGCCCTTCACGCTCACCACACGGCCGCGGATGGAGGCGCTGCTGGTCACCGTCGTGCTGACGCTGGGAGCGATCGTCATCGCCACGGGCATGAAGACCGTGCTCGGCGGGGGCGGCTACGAGAGCCTCTATTTCTTCGTCAACGACAATTCGGGGATCTACGAAAGCTCCACCCTCGCCACCGTGGCGATCGGCTCGATCCCGCTGGTACTGTGGCTGACGAAGCACGGCACCGTCTTTCCTCCCGACTGGCGGGTGAAGCTGTTCGGCTACGGGGTGATCTTTTCCTGCCTGCTGATCCCGGTGGGGACCGAGGCGCGCACCGGGCTGGTGTGCA
>JAHJPT010000314.1 GCA_018819685.1 Alphaproteobacteria bacterium | reverse complement strand
CGCAACGAATTGTCGCAGCTGTTCGTGGTGCGCCGCGAGACGACGCCTTCGCCGCAGCCCGAAAGAAGGCTCGACCGCGCGCGGCTGTTCATCGAGAGCGGCCGCGTCGAAGCGGCGATCGAGGAGGTCAGCAAGCTCCCGGGTGCGGACAATGCCGCCGACTGGATCGCCGATGCGCAGCGCTATGCCGCGACCCAGCAGGCGCTCGACCTGATCGAGACCTCGGCGGTGCTCGAGCCGCGGATGCTGCGCGACGGGGTCGGCAATCGGATCGAACAGGTCAGCCCGGCGGTCGCGCCCGAGGCGTGATGCTTCGCGTCAGGCGCGCAGCAATTCCGGAAGATCGCCGCTGATCCCGCGCGCCTCGTCCATGAACCAGCGCTTGAGCACCGGCATCCGCTGCACCCCGGCCATTCCCAGCCGGCGGATTGCGCTCGCCGGCTTGCCCGGCACGCCGAACAGCCGGGTGAGGCCATCGGTAGCCAACGCTACCGTGAAGCTGTCGAGCCCGCGCCAGCGCTCGTAGCGCGCCAGCCCCTGCGCATCGCCAGGCTCAAGCCCCAGCCGCAGGCCCTCGTCGAGCACTTCGACCAGCGCGCCGACATCGCGCAGGCCCAGGTTCAGCCCCTGTCCCGCGATCGGATGGATGCCATGCGCGGCATCGCCGATCAGCGCGAGCCTCGTATCGGTGATAGTCGCGGTGTGATGGAAGCCGAGCGGCCAGGATGCGCGCGGACCGACGGCGGTGATCGCGCCGAAGATGCCGCCCATGCGTTTCTCGACCTCGGCGAGGAAGGCGCGATCGCCCAGCTTGAGCGTTCCGGCCGCGTCTTTCTCGTCCACGGTCCAGACCAGCGCGCTGCGATGCGCGCCATCGGGGCCGTCGAGCATGGGCAGCAGCGCGAAGGGGCCCGCGGGGTAGAAGATTTCCCAGGCCACATTGCCATGCGGCTTCTCGTGGGTCAGCCCGGCGATCACCGCGCGGTGGTGGTACTGCCATTGCGCGATGGAAATCCCGGCATCCTCGCGCGTTGGCGAGCCGCGGCCTTCGGCGGCGACCATCAGGCTGGCTTCGAGCCTTGTACCATTGGCGAGCCTCGCGCTCACGCCATGCTCGCCGCGGGTGCGGGCGACGATTTCGGCGCGCGAATGCCAGGAGATCAGCGGCTCGTCGCGCGCCGCCTCGAACAGCGCGAGCCGCAATTCGCGGTTGGCGAACATCCGCCCCAGCGTGCCTTCGTGCGGCTCGGGCGCGAAATCGATCCGCCCCGGCTTCATCTGGTCGGTCACCGCGATCGAGGCGATCGCGCAGCCGAAGGGTTCGAGCCGGTCTTCCAGCCCGATGTGGCGGAACAGCCGCCAGCTCGCGGTGCTGATCGCCGAGGCGCGGCCGTCGAAGCCTTCCGCAGTGAGATCCGCCGGATCGGCGCGGTCGACGACATGGCTCGAAAGCCCCTTGCGCGCGGCAGCCAGCGCGAGCGTCATGCCCACCAGCCCGCCGCCCAGGATGAGCAGGTCGCGCTTGGTGTCTTGCAGTGCGGTGCCGGGCGTATCGGTCATGGCGTTCGTCGTCCCCTCGTTGCGCGGAGCAGTCCCTCGCCCTAGAGGCTGTCGCGTGAGCGAGGCAAGGATGTTGAACGGGTTGCGGAGCCTGCTGGCGCTATTCGCCTGCGCGCTGTTATTCGCGACCGGCCTCGATGCGCAGGCGCCGCGCGAGAACACGATCCGCGCCGAATTGTTCGCCGACGGGCCCGCTCAGGCGGGCGAGGAATGGACGCTCGCTCTGCACTTCACCCCCGTCGCCGAGGAATGGCACGGCTATTGGCGCAATCCCGGCGATGCGGGCTACGGGATGGAACTGGATTGGCAGCTTCCCCCGGGCTGGGAAGCGGGCGAGCCGCTTTATCCGGTGCCCGAACAGCTGGTGATCTCCGGGCTGATGAACCACATCTACGAAGGGCCCTACACCGTGCTGGTCCCGATCCGGGTGCCCGCGGGAGCGGATATCGATGATCCGCCCGCGATCTCGGTCGACGCGGACTATCTCGCCTGCACCGATACGATCTGCGTCCCGCAGCAGGCGCGGCTGACGCTCGATCCGTCGGATGCTGCCCGCGATCCGCGCTTCGATCGCTGGCGGGCGGAGATTGCCCCGCTGCTCGACCGCGAGGGAAGCTTTGCAATCGAGAACGACCGCCTGCGGATCGCCATCCCTGTGCCTGCGGCGCTCGACCTGGCCGCGCCGCACGTGTTCATCGGCGAGTCCGATCTGGTCGAATACACCGCCACTCAGGCCTTCTTTCGCGACGGCGACACTCTGATCGCCGAGGTCCCGCTGGGGCGCGGCGAGGTCCCGACGACGCTGTCTGGCATCCTGGCCTTCGGAGACGGCGAGGGCGTGCGCTTCACGGCACAGCCGGGGGCGGTGCCCGCATCGGGAACCGCGCTCGCGCCCGGCGCAGACGAACTGCCTTCGGTCTGGCTTGCACTGCTCGGGGCGCTGATCGGCGGTCTGCTGCTCAACATCATGCCCTGCGTCTTTCCGATCCTGAGCCTCAAGGCGCTGTCGCTGGCGAAGGCAGGGGGGGCGGAGGGCGCGGCGCGGCGCGATGCGCTCGCCTATACCGCCGGAGTGGTGCTCGCCTGTCTCGCCCTGGGGGCGGCGCTGCTGGCCTTGCGCGCCGCCGGCGAGCAGATCGGCTGGGCGTTCCAGCTGCAGGAACCTGCGGTGCTGGTCGGGCTCCTGGTGCTGGCAGTGGCGATCACGGCCAACTTCGCGGGCGCGTACGAACTGCCCGGGCTGATCATGCGCGGCGGGACGGGCGGGGCGAGCAGCTTTGCTACGGGCCTGCTCGCCGCCTTCGTCGCCACCCCGTGCACCGGACCCTTCATGG
>JAHJPT010000313.1 GCA_018819685.1 Alphaproteobacteria bacterium | reverse complement strand
TCGAGCGCGGCACCGAGGAAGGGGGCGGTCAGCGCGGCGATGATACCGGCCCATTTGGTGACCGAGGCGATCGTCGCCTGTCCCTGGGCATTGGCTGCGGCCAGCGCGGCTTCGGGACCGAGATCGGCCAGAGCCCCGCTCGCCAGCAGGTCCGCGCCGATGATGTCGCGCGCGAAATAGGGCGCGAAGACATAGATGACGATCAGAATGTAATAGGGATTGCGCGCCCATTCGAACACCGCCCAGGCGAAGCCCGCCCGGTCGAGCGCGCCGCCTTCGCCCCGGGAGAGACGAGGTGTTGGGTGAGAAGCTGCGGGAAATCCCCCCGAGAGCGGTCGGACGATCGGATCGGGCTGCGCTGATTCCATCGTATTCCTTCGAGATGTTGCCGGAGGTCGACGCGCCCCATGAAGATTCAAGCCGCGCGCTTCAGCTCCGCTGCGGATGGCGGAGCGTCGAGGAAGTCGCGCAGGCAGGCTACGGACTGGCAGGCGTGCGTCAACAAGAACAGGTGACCGCCCCCCTCGAATACCTCCAGCCGCGAGTTCGGGATCGCTGTAGCCAGGATGTTGCCGTTGATCGGCGGCACTATGGTGTCGTCCGCCCCCATCATGATCAGCACCTCCTTGTTCAGGAGAGGCAGCGCCGGGAGGTTGGTCCACCCCGCGATCGCGAAGAGTTGATAGGCGTAACCGACGGGGGAAGGCGGCTTGAGCCTCCCGATATGGTCCGCCTCGATGCCTTCGCGTCGGGCCATCCCGCCATAGAGCGACATGAAGAGCTCGTTCAAAAACCTTGGATCGGCGTACCGGCTCGGATCGATCAGTTGGCCAAGGGAGGCGGGATCGCCCGGCACCATCGGCATGCCTGCCGTGGTCGCGGCCAGCACGAGACGGCGGGTGCGCCCGGGATGCTGGAGTGCGAATTGCTGCGCGATTGCGCCGCCCCAGCTAATTCCCATCACATCGACCTGGTCCAGCCCGAGCCGGTCCAGGATTTGCGCGGCGGTCCAGCTAATGGTCGCAGGGTTGTAGGGTATTGCGGGATCCGGGCTCTCGCCGGTGCCCGGCATGTCGAACATTACGAACCCGCGCTCGGTCAGCCGCTCGGCCAGCGGGGAGAGTGCCTCGATATTGGCACCGATGCCGTTGAAGAACAGGATCGGCGGGTGATCGGATGGCTCGCCCAGCCGCCAATGCGCAACGCGCAGGATGCGACCGCCGGCCCGGACCATTTCGATGGTGGCGGTCATGGTATTCGACGCAAATCGGGTCACGCGGTCATCCTGGGTTGCTTGTCGAGCTGCCCCATCGGCCAATCAGCCGCGCGCGGCAATCATGCTGGCGACATCGACGAATTTTTCGCGCGGCGCGCCCTCGCGCGCGGCGGCGATCTCCGCCTGCTCGATCTTCTTCCAGTCGTTGAATGTGACCACGTCGATCTCGCGCGCTTCGGCCAGTTCGTCGAAGCCCTCACGACCGCGCCTGCCTTCGCCGGCGCCGATCTCCTCCGCCACCAGATCGATCACCGAATACCCATCGGGCCGATTGGTTCCGATGGTGCCCGAGGGACCGCGCTTGGCCCAGCCGACGCAGTAGAGTCCCGGCCCGATCCGGCCATCTTCGTTTGAGAAGTGGCCGGCGCGCTCGTCATAGGGCACCTTGGGGATGGGCGCGGTGCGATAGCCGATACAGCTCACCACCAGATGGGCCGGCAGTTCGTAGGTCTCGCCGGTGCCGACCGGGCGCCCTCCCAACACCGCGGTGCGCTCGACCCTGACGGCGCGGACCTTCCCGTCTTCGCCCAGCAAGGCCTGCGGACTGCAATAGAAGTCGAAGTCGATGCTGACCGGCTTACCGGCGCGATCGCGGTCCGGGATTGCCGCGAAGCTGCGCAGAAGGGCGACCGATTTGCGCAGACCCGGGTCGAGCATGGCGTCTTCGTCGATCGGCGGCAGATCGGCCGGATCGACGCGAGGGCTGGCGCGTTCGAGCTGCCCCAGCTCGCCAAGTTCCTTGGGTGTCATGAGGATATTGTGCGGACCGCGACGGCCCAGGATGGTGATGGTCTCTATTCGGCTCGCAGTCAGCGCGTCGAGCGCGTGCGCGACAATGTCGGAAGCGGCGAATTCGCGCTCGATCTTGGCGAGAATCCGTGCAACGTCGAGCGCGACGTTGCCCATCCCGATGACGACGGCATGGTGGCCGGAGAGATCGGGATCGAGCCCTGCAAACTGGGGATGGCCGTTGTACCAGCCTACGAAGCCCGCGCTGCCAAAGACGTTATCGAGATTTTCTCCGTCGAGGTCGAGCGAGCGATCCTCGGGCGCGCCCGTGGCCAGAATGACGGCATCGTAAAGCGCCTGCAATTCGGCCACGGAGATATGGTCGCCGACAGCGACATTGCCGACGAAGCGGACATGGTCGGTCAGCGCGGTTTTTTCGTAGCGGCGCGCGACGCCTTTGATCGACTGATGATCGGGCGCGACCCCGGTGCGGATGAGGCCGAAAGGCACCGGCAGACGGTCGAAAATATCGATCCGAGCCTCGTCGCCCCAGCGCTTCTGGGCCGCTTCCGCCGTGTAATAGCCTGCGGGTCCGGAACCGATGATCGCAATATGACGCATGTTCGAAACTCCGGACGCGAGCATGGCGGGAGTGTCGGGCGCTGGCAAGCGCAAGCGCGAGCCGCGGGTGGTTATCCATTCGTCAAGAATTCCCGGCTAGGCCCATGCGTGACAACAACGGTTCGCGACCGGCAGCATGCAAATCAGGAGGCCTTGGCACATGGCCATGGGCGGTTTTTTCTCGCGCGTATCGCGCAATGCAGGAGCGAACGACGGGGCGGGTTCGATGCGGCAGGCCGTTCCCCTCGGGGACGACGAGGCCGCGCGCCGGCTCGAATTGCTCGATACCTTTGAAAAGGCCGGGCTCGGCTGGTTCTGGGCAACCGACGCCGATGGCCGTCTGACCTATCTGACGCATTCGGCCTGCGAAGCGCATGGCTGGGCGCCCGAGGACATCCTCGGTACGCCGTTGACCGAACTGTTCACCACCGATTCCGATGGCACCGAGGAGCGCGAGGGGCGTCCGCTCGCTTTCCTGCTCGGCGCGCGCAATTCCATCTCCGAACTGCCGGTGTCGGTAACCCGGGCAAGGGATACCACGTTCTGGGAGATCGCCGGCAAGCCGCAACACGATGATTCCGGCGAATTCACCGGTTACCGCGGCAGTGCCAAGAACATCACCTCCAGTCGCGAAAAGCAGCGCGATGCCGAGCGCATGGCGCAATTCCATTCGCTGACGGGTCTGTCCAACCGTCGCCGTATGGAGATGCGGCTCGACAAGACGCTTAAATCCTATCGCAATTCCAAGCAGTGCTGCGCACTGATGATGCTCGATCTCGACCGCTTCAAGCAGGTCAACGATACGCTGGGCCACCCTGCGGGCGACGAATTGCTCAAGCAGTTCGCGGCGCGGTTGCAGCAGATGGTCGGCCACATGGGCGATATCGGCCGCGTCGGGGGCGACGAGTTCCAGATCATGCTGCCCAATATCGACGATCGCGGCGTGCTGGGGGATCTGAGCAGTCAGCTGATCCAGATGCTCTCGCAGCCCTATTCGATCAACGGCTTGCGCGCGATCGTCGGTGCTTCGATCGGCGTGGCGATCGCGCCTTATGACGGTCTCGATTCCGAGGAGATCGTCAAGGCCGCCGATCTCGCGCTCTACAGCGCGAAGGGCAGCGGACGCGGTAAATACCGGTTCTACTCGAGCGATCTGAAGGACGGAGCCAATCATCGCCGCCAGGTCGAGGAGGACCTGCGGGACGCACTCGTCAAGAACGAGATGGCGATGCATTACCAGCCGATCATCGACGTTTCCACCAACGAGGTCTCGTGCTTCGAGGCGCTGATGCGCTGGGAGCATCCGGACAAAGGCTTCATTCCACCGGCCGAGTTCATTCCGGTCGCCGAAGAAATCAACGAGATCAAGGCGCTGGGCGACTGGGCGCTGGAGCGGGCCTGCCGAGACGCCGCGGCCTGGCCGGTGCCGCTGCGCGTCGCGGTCAATGTCTCGGCGATTCAGTTCGTCCACGACGATTTTTCCGCCATCGTCGAGCGGGTGCTCAAATCGACCGGTCTCGACCCCAACCGGCTCGAGCTGGAAATCACCGAATCGGTGTTTCTGGGCGATACCGGTCGCACCCAGCGCATGTTCGAGGAGCTCAAGGCGATCGGCGTCAGGCTGGCGCTCGACGATTTCGGCACCGGCTATTCTTCCCTGAGCTATTTGCGCACCGCGCCTTTCGACAAGATCAAGATCGACCAGAGCTTCGTGCGCGGAGCGACCGAGTCGGGCAACAACAACCGTGCCATCATGAGCGCGATCGTCGGCCTCGCCGAAGCGCTCGACATGCAGACCGTGGCCGAAGGGGTCGAGACCAAGGACGAACTCGAACTGGTCAAGGAACGCGGCGCGAGCCATGTCCAGGGCTACATCTTCTCCGCTGCCCTGCCCAATGACGATGTGATGGCGCTGCTCCAGACCGGCTCGCTAGAATACGAAGCACGTGGCCCCGAGAAATATCGCGCCGATCGTCGTACCGTGTTCCGCCGCATCGGCGTGATCATCGAGGATTACCGTTATCGCGCGGTGATGCGCAATCTGTCGAAGACCGGCGCCATGATCGAAGGTCTGGCGGATGTCCCGGTCGGGACCGCTTGCGTGCTCGATCTGGGCGGCGGGCAATTGGCTGTAGGCACGGTGCGGCGCTCGCGCGGGGCGGTCCAGGGGGTCGAGTTCGAACACCCGTTGATCAGCGACGGCGCCGAAGGCTGGTGCACTCGCCACCGCGTTTCGCCTTACGAGATCGAGGCAGCGGGCCGACCGCTTACCGCGCTGCCGCAGGATGCCTACACCATGCTGTTCGGCGATCAGCAGGCGAGCGACCCGGGGGGGCGGAAGTTCGCCGAGGTCGAAGTCGGTCCTCCGCGCGCGGCAACCGGGGCCCGTCAGGCGGCTTGATCCGAGGGCGCGCATTCCTTCCCAATCTGTCGCTTGGCGCGCGGTGCCGGCGCGGCTATGCGCGGGGGCGATGACCGACCTTTCCAAGATCCGCAATTTTTCCATCATCGCGCATATCGATCATGGCAAGTCCACGCTCGCCGACCGGCTGATCCAGCATTGCGGCGGGCTCACCCTGCGCGAGATGAGCGAGCAAGTCCTTGATAACATGGACATCGAGCGCGAGCGCGGGATCACCATCAAGGCTCAGACGGTCAACCTCAACTACACCGCCGAGGATGGCGAGACCTACAAGCTCAACCTCATGGACACGCCCGGCCATGTCGACTTCGCCTATGAGGTCAGCCGCTCCCTCGCCGCCTGCGAGGGCGCGCTGCTGGTGGTCGACGCGGCGCAAGGGGTCGAGGCGCAGACGCTCGCCAATGTCTACCAGTCGATCG
>JAHJPT010000312.1 GCA_018819685.1 Alphaproteobacteria bacterium | reverse complement strand
CCGACCGGATCATCCTGGGCGAAATCCGCGGCGCCGAGTGCTTCGATTTGCTCGCCGCAATGAACACCGGCCACGACGGTTCGATGTGCACGCTCCACGCCAACTCCCCGCGCGAGGCGCTGGGACGTATGGAAAACATGATCCTGATGGGCGACATCAAGATCCCCAAGGAAGCCATCAGCCGCCAGATCGCCGAGAGCGTCGATCTGATCGTTCAGGTCAAGCGCCTGCGGGATGGGTCGCGCCGCACCACCAATGTCACCGAGGTGATCGGGATGGAGGGCGACGTCATCGTGACGCAGGAACTGTTCAAGTTCGAATATCTCGACGAGGGCGAGGACGGCAAGATCATGGGCGAGTTCCGCTCGTCGGGCCTGCGTCCCTACACGCTGGAGAAGGCGCGTCAGTTCGGCTTCGACCAGGCCTATCTCGAGGCCTGCTTGTAGGGCGCCAACCCGTTCGCTCAGGCCTTCAGCATCGCGGGTACCGCCACCGCGAGCAGCCCCCCGCCGACGATCGCCAGCGTCAGGAATATCCCCGTCCATGGGACCCAGCCAACCCGGTTGAGCGCGGCGCGCCGCGTGCGCCGGCGTTCCATCAGCGAGGCGAGGCCGGCGAAGACGAGCATCGTCACGCCCGCGAAGGCGAGTAGTTCGGCATCGCTGGCGAACAGGATCGGGTCAGGGACTTTCATCGTCGCGCGATATGGGCCGCTGCAGGCCACTTGCATAGCGGTGGCCGGTGCGCCACCCGGGGGAACACGCAAGGACGCGGAGCGTTTTGTCCCCAAGACGCTTATTCGAAAACCCTTCCAAGGACTGACCCATGGTTCGCAAGATCTTCCTCGCTCTCGGTCTCACCGCCCTGTCCCTCTCCGCCACCGCTTGCAACACGATCAAGGGCCTCGGCCAGGACATCGAATCGGTCGGCGAAGCGGGCGACCGCGCGATCTGATTCAGGCACACGGCATTTTCCGTGCCCCGAGCGCCCGTCAGCTTCGTGCCGGCGGGCGTTTCGCTATGGGGGGCGGTCCGTGACGACTTCTGCTTTCAAAGCGCGTCTGCGGAGGCGGGAATGTTTGAGGTGGGGTGGCTAGCGGACAGGCAAGTTCTGCGGTGGCTAGTTGGAATGCGGTCGCCGGCAGGAGAGTTCTGGGATGCTCGAACGACGCAGCGAGCTTGCGCCGATCTCACGATGTGTTCTGCGAGCGGTGCGGCCAGTGGACGGGCAGTGAATCATGAACCGCCATGGTTGCAGGCCGTATTCCTCGAGCTTCCGACGACGAACTGTGGCTATCACCGAAATGGTTCGCGTCGAATTCCTTGCGCCTGGCTCCAAACCTGCTCGATCTGTGCGCGCTCCGTAGGAGGCTGCCTACTGTCCATCGCTTGCATAGATTTGCGCAACCGCTCCGGCGAGACGGGTTGACGCGGCGTTTGGTGCAAGATCATAAAGGGCGCCCAGCCAAGCGCGATCAAAGAGGGTCATTCGCTCCGCACCGCGTCCGGCCACGAACGGGGCGAGGATGCTTCGTGGCTTGGCGATTGCGCGCTCGCCTGTGCCATTTGAGGCTTCCGGAACGGCGCGCATGCCGGGGGCCAGCAAACGCATTGTGGCGAAATCGGCCACCCGATCGAGGTCCATGCCGACAAGGTGCTCGAGATCGAGGATCACCACACCGTTGACAATGGCGCGGCTGTTGGTCGCGCCGACCCGCCTTGCTCGCCCAGGGCTGTTTACCCGCGTTTCGGCGCTTAATTCCGAGAACGGACCCGTAGCCGGCATGCCCGGTGCGGTCGTGCTGATTCTCAGCGCCTCTCCCTCAGCTCCGCGCGTTTCCTCATTGTGCCAGACGAGCGCCGTTTCACCCCTCGCCAGTGCCGCATCGATCCGCCTACGCTCGGCCGAAATCAGCCGAGGCTGCTCCTTCTCGATCCGCACGACGAGCGACGCCGGATCATCCACCACGAGAACCAGAGCATTGGCACGGCACCCCTCGTCGGCAACCGGTACGCTCGCCGCGCGCGCGTTTTCTAGCAGGCGATCACGCACTTGCGCACTGGCGACGCGGCCAAGCCCGCTGACCGACAGACATAACGGATCGTGAAATCGCAGCAGCGGCTCGTCAAAGCGCTGCTCGTCCGCCATATCTCTGACTGCATCTTGGATCGCGGCAGGCTCGAGCGGGCGTTCGCCGGTGACCACGATGTCGATCCCGTCAACCTCCTGGGCAAACGCGCCAACGGGAGCGAGCGCCGTCGAGATCAAAGCTGCGAGAAAAGCGGAGCTATGCTTCTTCATGCTAGGCTCGCGAGCATGCACCCACGCCTCCCGAATCATGCCTCATGCGACGCAATTCGCGAAGGTACCATTTTTGTCGTCGTGCGGTCCAGCCTCGTGCAGATGCCTTCGGTGTCTCGTCGGGCCGAATGCCGCATCGTCGGACGTGAGCCATTTTGCAACGACGGCTTTCAAGCGGAAGCGACGAGTTCGCCACAGACTGACGGTGGGTCGTTACGCGACAGGCAGCCTTTGGTGAAATTTTTCGATAGCAGCCTGACCGGTTTCACGCTCGTCGTGAGCCAGCAGGAGCGGCGCGTACTGGGTGGGAAACGGACTTCGCCGAGGCGAGGCCCAAAACCCATTTCGCTTCGCCAGACGGTTACTACGTCGCCAACCCGACAATGCTTTGCTCAGAGGCATACGCGAACATCATCCCTCATCCAGCCTGCGTAGGTCGAGCAATCCATATCGGTAAGTTAGCGTCGATGGCGCTCGTTGTGCCGAGTTGAGAACTCGACCTTCGCGTCGCAGGCGGTGGTAGAGATAATGCCCACGCCATTCATCTGAGCCGCCGTTTTCGGCATCGACTCGATCAGCGCACGCCGGTTCAATGCTGATGTAGTCGGCAGACGAACCTTCGATAAACGACGGATCATTCGAAATGCTCTTTCCGAGGCAGTGCATATAGGAAATGATCGGCGCTGGCACCGATGCCTCAGCCGCTGCAAGCTCTGCCGCCTCAGCATCGATCAAGTCGAGAGCCCGGGCAAACTGACGTCCAAGACGGAGCCAACTCCCCCGGTGCCATTCGTCGAATGTAATCTCTGCCTCGCTCTCGATTGCCTTGCGAACTTCATCACAATCGGCTGCGCGGCTGGCTGATGGCTCGAACACGCAGGCCCCGTATAGATAGGCATAGGGGATTCCAGGCTCGGTCAGCTTCAAATCACGAGCCAACGCCGAACCTGATGGCAAGCTCACGGCAAGCGTAAGCGCAAGCCCGGTTGCAATCACACGAGCGAGCTTGGGCGCCATGGTATTCTCCTGCCTTACTCGAACTGGTGAGACTTTCCGACATATACATTACCATGACCCAATGCCCAGACTAGCTCTGCTTGTTCATCCATGAAAAAGGCGGTGGCCTCATCGGTCGGCCAGTCTCACGCGATCAAACGTCCACTATTGGATCGTCGGCAGTCAGTCAGCTCTTTCGTGGAGGCTTCCAATTGCCGACCGGGTCATTCGGACGGTGCTCTATGAACCGTTCGCACCCCTTCTCCGGTAAACCAGAGTGAGGTTGTTGGCTGGCATCGCGTAGCGGTAGCTGCGCTCGAACCCGAAATCGCGCGCGAGTCTGTCGACATCGGCGATGTCGCGCAGCCCCCAGGCTGGGTTCCGCTCGATCAGCGAACGGTCGAATGCCAGATTGGAGGGTGCCGTTGCCACCCCGTCTTCCCGGTAGGG
>JAHJPT010000311.1 GCA_018819685.1 Alphaproteobacteria bacterium | reverse complement strand
GGCCTCGGCGCCTTCCATCAGCGCGATGCGCTCTTCCAGCATGGCGACGGTGGGGTTCTGCAGCCGCGAATAGGTCATCCCCTGCTCGTCGCCGGCGAAGCGTGCGGCGGGGGCGGCGGCATCGGGGTAGGTGTAGCCCGAAGTTAGGAACAGCGCCTCGCTGGTCTCGCCATGTTCGGAGCGCCAGGTGCCCCCGCGCACGGCCTGCGTCGCGGGGCGCCAGTTGCGGGTGATCGAGCGGTCGGTTCCGGTGGTCTGTTTCATCGCGCGCCTGTCTAGGCAGCGCGCCGCGTGGCGGCAAGCAGCTCCGGCCACGAAAAAGGGGCGGAGAGTCGCCTCTCCGCCCCCATGTTTCTTCAGCGCGAAATCTTACGGGCTGACGGCTTCGTCGTCATCGTCATCGGTGATGAGGATGATGCCGAGGATCACGGCCGCAGCCGCGATCACGCCGATGATGGCACCGGAACCGCCGAGACCAATTTCGCTTTCGCCATCGACCGGAGCCGAATAACGCTCGGCAGCGGCAACCGGCGCAGCGATCATCGCAGCGGCGGCGGCAGCACCAAGAACTGTTGCAGTCTTTTTCATTGTGGAACTCCACGTTTGCATTCGAATTGACGGAATTCAACGGTCGCGACTCGCGTCACTCGGCCCCCGCCTTGGCCTTGGCGACTTGCTAGCGCTATAGCATGACAGGATCGTGGCGAAACTGTGTTTCTGCCAAGCGAGCCGCAGGCGGGACGAAATTGTGGTTCTTTAACCACTTGAATGCTCGCCGCCCGCCATTTACTCCCGCTCGCGATGACGGATTCCGCCAGGCCCGACCACGATCCGCGCGCCTGGTGCTTTGCGCTCACGCTCGCGTTTTGGCTGCTCTGCCTGATCCGCCTCGCCATTCCCGGCAGCCCCTATTTCGACGAGGTCCATTACGTCCCCGCGGCGCGCGAGCTGCTGGCGCAGGGCGAATTCACCAATCGCGAGCATCCGCTGCTGGGCAAGCAATTGCTGGCGCTGGGGATCGGCCTCCTGGGCGACAATCCGTGGGGCTGGCGGCTGGTGCCGACGCTGATGGGAGCGCTGGCGCTCTACGCCGCGATGCGCGCGCTGTGGCATGCGACGCTGAGCCGCTTCGCCACGCTGGCCTATGGAATCCTGCTGGCGACCGGCTTCCTGCTGTTCGTCCACGGGCGCATCCCGATGCTCGACGTGTTCTGCCTCGCCTTCCTCGCGCTCGCCTTCTGGCAGGGCGCGGGCGCGATGCGCGAACCCGAGACGGGGCGCCGCCGCCTGGCGCTGGCGGGGGTGGCGCTGGGGCTGGCGATGGCGGCAAAGTGGAACGCACTGGTACTGGCGCCGGTCCCCGGTCTGATGTTCCTGGCGATGCGCGCCATGGCCGGGCGCCGCCGCCTGCTGCTCAGCCGCCGCGGCGCGCCGGTGCCCGGGATCACGCTGGTCGAGGCGGCGCTGTGGCTCGGGCTGGTGCCGCTGGCGGTCTATGCCGCCACCTATCTGCCCGCCTTCTGGTTCCAGAGCGGGGCGATCGGCAGCACCACCGGACCCGCCGGGCTGGTCGACCTTCATCTGCAGATGAGGGGAATGCAGTCCGGCGTAGTCCAGCCGCACCCCTATTCGAGCCAGTGGCTGCAATGGGTGCTCAACGCGCGCGGGATCTGGTATCTCTACGAGGTCGTCGACGGGGCACAGCGCGGCATTCTGCTGATCGGCAATCCGCTGACCATGCTGCTGGGGCTGCCCGCGCTGGTCTGGGCAGGCTGGCGCGGGATCGCCCGGCGCGACGGCGCGGCGCTGGCAGTGGTCGGGCTCTATGCACTGACGCTGGGGTTCTGGATCGTCGCCGACAAGCCGGTGCAGTTCTATTACCATTACCTGCTGCCGAGCATGTTCATGCTCGCGGCGCTGGCACTGGCGCTGGATGCGCTGTGGCGGGCCGGGTGGCGCTGGTTCGCGCTGGCGCCGCTGGTCGGCAGCCTCGGTTTCTTCGTCTACTTCTATCCGATCCTCAGCGCCGCGCCGCTGGCGGGCGAGATGGCCTTCCTGCAATGGGCCTGGCTGCCGGGCTGGCGCTGACCGGCCCTAGCCTCAATAGCGGCCCCAGACGAAGCGGCTCGAAAGCGCATAGTTCCACACCGAGCCGATCGCGATCCCGACCAGCGCGGCGACCACTTCGTGCAGGCCTCGGTCGAACAGCGTGGTCGCCACCGCGACATTGGCGAAGGCGCCCACCGAACAGGCGGCGATGAAGCTGAGCCAGCCGCGGAACACCGCCCCGGCCTCGGTCAGCCGCCGGTCGCGATAGGTGAGAAAATTGTTGAGCCAGAAATTGAAGGTCATCGCCCCGAAGGTGGCGATCGCCTGGCTCCAGGAGAAATTCGTGCTCGCGACCAGCAGGAACAGATAGAGGATCGCCATGTGGACCAGCACGCCCAGCGCCCCGACAGTGCCGAACATGGCAAAGCGGGTCGGGATCAGCCGCCCGAAACTCTTGTCGTAGAGACCGGCGAGGAAATCGAAGGCGATGGCGCGATCGAGTTTGGATTCGCCCGAACGGCGTGCGGAGAAATTCATCGGGAAATCCTTCACCGTGAGAGTCCGCTCGCTGGTGGCGAGCAGATCGAGCAGGATCTTGAAGCCGATTGCCGACAGCCGGGGCGCGAGTTGGCGCGCGGTTTCGGTTCGCAGCAGGAAATAGCCGCTCATCGGATCGCTGAGTTCGACCCCGGTGAGCTTGCGCGCGAGCGTGTTGGCCATACCCGAGAGCTTTTCGCGGTCCGGGCGACCCCACTCCTGCGTGCTCGCCCCTTCGGCAAAGCGGCTCGCCACCGCCACATCCGCCTCGCCCGCGCGAACCGCTTCGAGCATGGCGACCAGCAATTGGGGGTCGTGCTGGTGATCGGCGTCCATCACCGCCGCGAAGGGCGCGGCGGTGGCGCAGAACCCCTCGATCGCGGCGGAAGACAGACCGCGGCGCCCGATCCTCTGGATCACGCGCACCCTCGGATCGACCAGCGCCAGCCGCCGCGCCTCTTCCGCGGTGCCATCGGCGGAATTGTCGTCGACGATCAGAACTTCCCAGCCCGCCGGGCCCAGCGCCCGCTCGATCCGTTCGACCAGCGGCGCAAGATTGTCGCGTTCGTTGAGCGTGGGCAGGATGATGGCAAGATCGAGCGGCGCGATGGTCGAGCGGGTCGATACCTGTGCGGGCCGTGTCATCTCCATGGTCCAGTCCGGTTAGCCGAAAAATCTCAAGATATGCTTAGCAGATTGCTAACCACCGCAGCGGCGATCTGCTCGGTCGGGGCTGCGCCGCCCAGATCGGCCCCCAGCACGCCGTCTCCCAGCGTCTTGGCCACCGCGCGATCGATTCGCCCCGCATCCGCCTCGCGGCCGAGCGAATGGCGCAGCAGCATGGCGAGGCTGAGGATAGCGGCGAGCGGGTTGGCCTTGCCGTGTCCGGCGATATCGGGCGCGCTGCCGTGGATCGGTTCGTAGAGGCCGAAGGTGCCGTGCTCGGTGGCGCGTTCGCCGAGGCTGGCGCTTGGGAGCAGCCCGATCGAGCCAACGACTGCGCTCGCCTGATCCGACAGGATATCGCCGAACAGATTGCCCGTCAGGATCACATCGAACTGGCCCGGCGCGCGGACCATCTGCATGGCGGCATTGTCGACATAAAGATGGTCGAGACGGATATCGGGATAATCGCGCGCGACCTCGACCACCGTCTCGCGCCAGATCCGGCTGGTCTCGAGGACATTGGCCTTGTCGATGCTGGTGACACGACCGCGCCGCTTGCACGCAGCGGCGAAGGCGGTGTGCGCGATGCGACGGACCTCGCTTTCGCAATAGGACATGGCGTCCCAGCCTTCGCGCTCGCCCGCGGCATTGGTGCGCTCGCCCTTGGCGCCGAAATAGACATCGCCGTTCAATTCGCGGACCACCAGCAGGTCGATCCCGCGCGCCAGTTCGGGCCTCAGCGGCGAGAGATGTTCGAGGCCGGGCCAGCCGGCGGCAGGGCGCAGATTGGCGAACAGACCCAGTTCGGCGCGCAGACCCAGAATCGCCGCTTCGGGCCGATGCTCGCGCGGCAGATTGTCGCCTTCGGGATCGCCGACCGCGCCGAACAGCACCGCATCGGCGGCTCGCGCCATCTCCAGCGTCTCGGCGGGGAGCGGATGGCCGTGGCGGCGATAGGCCGCCATGCCGACATCGCCCTCGAACAGCACCAGCCCGGGCAGCGCCAACGCGTCGAGGACACGGCGCGCCGCCGCGACGACCTCGGGTCCGATCCCGTCGCCGGGCAACAAGGCGATCTTCATGGTATCAGCTCTCCCCCCACCGGTGATCAGCCAGCAGACCGGCTATCCATACGAGCCAGCCGCTCGCGCAACTGCCTGCGGGCAGCCATAACGTCGGCGCGGGCATCGGCAATCAGGTATCGGCCCACCGGGCGTTCGAGCCGATCGAGAATTTCCAGCCCCGCCGCAAGATCGGCTATCTCGGGCCGCTCACCGCTTTCGTTCTCCGGACCTCCATAACCCATTTCGCGCAGCAGCAGCGTCTCGTAGGCCACCAGCGCCGCGACCCAGCCACGCGCCGAGGGTGCGGCGCAGATCGCGTCGAGCAGTGCCGACAGCGCCGAATAGACGCGCGGATAGGGCTGGCGTTCGGGAAGCGCGGTGGCGGTCAGCGCGCAGGTCCATGCGATCGCCGCTGCGGGCAGCGGCTCGCTCAGCCACGGAGCGCGGCTGGCGGTGAGCTCGATCCGCGCAAACGGCAACTGGCTGTCGGATTTGGCGCGGATATCGGCCATCACTGCATTGCCGGGAATCACCACGGGGCGCAGCTGGCGCCCGCGCCCGCCGGCGACATAGGCGGCGACCAGCCCGGCGTCCTGGGTCATCACCCGGGCGATCACTGCGGTCTCGCCATGCGGTCGCGCGGCGACGAGGATGGCGGGGGCGCGAAGTTGCATCCCCCACGCGACTAGCGCGGCGGCTGCGTCAGGCCAACGCTTCTTTGGATGCCTTGGAGGCAAGATTGGCGGTGCGGCCCATGCTCCAATTGGCCTGCATCCGCACTTCGGGATTGGGTGCGCACCAGATCTCGCCGGTTTCGCTGATCGCGGTGACCCAGAGCAGATTGTGTTCCTGACCGTAATCGATCACGCCGAGGGCGAAGCCGTCTCCCTTCCCCAGCACGTGGAGCGGAATCGGGGGATCGAGCTGTGTGAACATGGTGCGACGCCTTTCGCAAAGCGTGACGCACCAGCGGGCGTCCGGTTCCGGATCTTGCGCGAGATTCGGCTCATCCTGCGCTGCCGCGCGCAGGAGGCGGGATCAGCTATGCTTGGCTTCGAGCGCAGCCACCCGCGCGGCGAGCTTCTCGTTCTCCTCGCGCGCCTTGCTCGCCATGGCCTTGACCGCGTCGAATTCCTCGCGGGTGACGAAATCCATCCCCCCGAAGGCTTCCTTGGCGCGTTCGCGCGCGGACTCGCGTACCTCGCGGGTCATCCCCGCAAAGGTCCCGGCGGCCGAATTGGCCAGTTTGACGAAATCGGCGATGAGCGGGTTCTGGCTTTGCATGGCACTGAG
>JAHJPT010000310.1 GCA_018819685.1 Alphaproteobacteria bacterium | reverse complement strand
TATCAGTATCAGGTGATCCTGAAGCCGAGCCCGCCCGACATCCAGGACCTCTATCTGGAGAGCCTCGCGGTGATCGGGATCGATCCGCTCAAACACGATATCCGCTTCGTCGAGGACGATTGGGAATCGCCCACGCTGGGCGCCTGGGGGCTGGGCTGGGAGGTCTGGTGCGACGGAATGGAGGTGACCCAGTTCACCTATTTCCAGCAGATGGGCGGGTTCGACTGCAAGCCGGTCGCGGGGGAGCTGACCTACGGGCTAGAACGCCTCGCGATGTATATTCAGGGCGTCGACAACGTCTACGATCTCGATTTCAACGGCCGCGGCGTGACTTACGGACAGGTGTTCCTCGAAAACGAGAAGCAGATGTCGAAATGGAATTTCGAGGTGGCGGACACCGCCGCGCTGTTCGATCTGTTCGCCAAGGCCGAGGCAGAATGCCGCAATGCGCTGGAAAATCAGGTGCCTATTGCAGCCTATGAACAGGCGGTCGAGGCCAGCCATATCTTCAACCTGCTGCAGGCGCGCGGCGTGATCAGCGTCCAGGAACGCGCCAGCTACATGGGCAGGGTCCGCGATCTGGCGCGCGGCGCCTGCGAGAATTACGCCGAGGCGATGGCGCCGCAATGGGCGGATAAATATCCGGAGTGGTCGCTGTGAGTCCTCTCATTCGTTATTGCGAGCGGAGCGAAGCAATCCATGGACCTGCGCCTCGGATTGCCGGATGGCCCTCCGGGCCGTCTTCGACTCCGCCTTCGGCTCCTCGCAATGACGAGGTGGTGGACGCAGCCCCGGCAGCCCCCGTCATCCCAGCGAAAGCTGGGATAGCCTTCGGCTTCGCGCCCGATCTGCGACAGACCCCAGCTTTCGCTGGGATGACGGGGAACTTCGCTGGGATGACGGAGAAAGCCCGTGCCTGACTTCCTTCTCGAACTGCGCTCCGAGGAAATCCCCGCGCGGATGCAGGCCGGCGCGCGCAGCGAGCTCGAGAAGCTGTTCCGCCGCGAGATGGACGCCGCAGGGATCACGCCCGGCGCAATCACCGTCTGGTCCACCCCGCGCCGCCTCGCGCTGATCGCGCGCGACCTGCCGCAAGCGACGCAGGCGGTCAGCGAGGAAGCCAAGGGCCCGCCCGAGGGCGCGCCCGATGCCGCGCTCGACGGGTTCTGCCGCAAGAACGGCGTCACCCGCGACCAGCTGACCTTGCGCGACGTCAAGGGCCGCAGCACCTGGTTCGCGGTGATCGAGAAACCCGGCCGCGCGACCGCCGGCCTGCTGGCCGAGGCGATCCCCGCGATCGTCCGCGACTTTTCCTGGCCCAAATCGATGCGCTGGGGCGCCGCCTCGATCGGCACCGAGAGCTTGCGCTGGGTGCGCCCGCTGTCGGGGATCGTGGCGCTGCTGGGCGAGGAATTGATCGAATGCGAGGTGCATGGCGTCACCTCGGGCTGGGTCACGCTCGGCCACCGCTTCCACCATGCGGGCGACATCACCATCGGCAGTGCGGACGATTACGCCGAGAAGCTGCGCGCCTGCCATGTGATCGTCGATCACGAGGAACGCGCGGCACTGATCCGCAAGGGTGCGCAGGAGGTCGCCGAAAAGGCCGGTCTCGAGCTGGTCGAGGACGAGGGGCTGGTGGTGGAGAACGCCGGTCTCACCGAATGGCCCGTCCCGCTGCTCGGCCGCTTCGAGGAGGCGTTTCTCGAAGTCCCGCCCGAAGTGATCCAGCTCACCGCGCGGGTGAACCAGAAGTACTTCGTCTGCAATTCACCCCTCCCGCTTGCGGGAGGGGTAGGGGGTGGGCCCGATGCAACGCCCGACTTGCCCACCCCCCAACCCCCTCCCGCAGGCGGGAGGGGGAGTCTCGCCAACGCCTTCGTCTGCACCGCCAATATCGCGGCGGAAGACGGCGGCGCGCGGGTGGTCGACGGCAACCGCAAGGTCCTCGCCGCGCGGCTGTCGGATGCGCGCTTCTTCTGGGAGCAGGACCGCAAGAAGACGCTGGCGCAGCACGCCGAGGGGCTCGAGCGGATCACCTTCCACGAGAAGCTGGGCACCGTCGCCGACAAGGTCGAGCGCGTGGCCCGGCTGGCAAGGTGGCTGGTCGAGGCCGATATCGTCGTCCCGGCGAAAGCTGGGGCCGCTCGCGGCGCAGATCAGCGCCGCGACCCGATCCCGGCTTCCGCTGGGATGACGAAAGACGAGCTCGCCGATCTCGCCGAACAGGCCGCGCGGCTCGCCAAGGCCGATCTCGTCACCGAGATGGTCGGCGAATTCCCCGAATTGCAGGGGCTTATGGGTGGCTATTACGCCCGCGCCGAGGGCCTGCCCGATGCCGTCGCCGACGCGATCCGCGATCACTACAAGCCGGTCGGGCAGGGCGACGAGGTTCCTACTGCGCCAGTCACGGTGGCGGTGAGCCTTGCGGACAAGTTGGATACTCTCATTGCCTTCTATGCCATCGTCGAATGGCCGACCGGCTCGAAGGATCCTTTCGCGCTACGTCGTGCGGCACTCGCGAGTTCTTCGATCATTTTGAAGAATGATCTACGCTTTCAGCTTGGTGAAGTAATCGATGTCGTTTGGTTTATGCTGCTCGATCAATTGCGCAGCAAGCTTAACGGGTACCAGATCGACTTCGATTACCACGGCACACTCCAGCTACAGTCAATCAAAAGTCCAGACTACCAATTTAACGCATGTCTCGACACCTTCTGGTTTGAGCACGGTGACGATCATCCCGGTTTCCAAGTACCATACTCAAGGGATGAGGCCATTGCTTATGCAGAGAACCGCGTAATTGCGCTCTCCCACCTAGCGCCAGCTATGCTCGGTTTTTCAACCGACCGCCTCAAGGTCCAGCAGCG
>JAHJPT010000309.1 GCA_018819685.1 Alphaproteobacteria bacterium | reverse complement strand
CAGGATTTCATCGCCGCCCCCGCTCCCAACGAGCAGGTGCTGCAAAAGCCGCCGCGCGCCCGGGTCGAGGATGCGGTGGATCCCGATGCGGATCCAACGGCCGAAGCGCCGCGCCAGACGCTCGAGCGCAAGCGCGACTATCTCGAGGGCTTCCTGAAGGAGCAGCCCGAAGCCATGCAGGCTGGCGAACCCGGCGGCGAGCTCTACGAGGCGGTGGTTGCCGCGATCCGCGAGATCTACGATCCCGAAATTCCGGTGAACATCTACGATCTCGGGCTGATCTATGGCGTCGAAGTTTCCCCCGACAATGACGTGGTGGTCAACATGACGCTGACGACGCCGCATTGTCCCGTCGCCGAAACCATGCCCGGCGAGGTCGAATTGAGGGCCGCCAGCGTACCCGGGGTGCGCGATGCGCAGGTCAATCTGGTGTGGGATCCGCCGTGGGGCCCGGACAAGATGAGCGACGAGGCACGGCTCGAACTGGGGATGCTGTAATGGCCGAATCCACCTTGAGAAAACGCCCCGCCGCGGTCGAATTGACGCAGCGGGCCGAAGCGCGCGTCGCCGATCTGATGGCCAGAGCGCCCGCAGACGCGATCGGGGTCAAGCTCTCGACCCCGCGCCGCGGCTGCTCGGGGCTCGCCTATTCGGTCGATTATGTCACCGAGGAAGCGCCCTTCGACGAGAAGATCGAGACCCCGGGAGGCGTGTTCTACATCGACGGGTCGAGCGTGCTCTATCTCGTCGGCAGCACGATGGACTGGGTCGAGGACGATTTCACCGCCGGCTTCGTCTTCGCCAACCCCAACGCCAAGGGCGCCTGCGGCTGCGGCGAAAGCTTCATGGTCTAGCGCTGGCCTCTAGCGCTTGAGCGCGGCCACGCAGGCGGCGCGGTCGACATCGATCCCGTCGCTGGCCCGCCGCGCATCGACATAGGTCGCGCTCGGCTCCGCTCCGGGTCGCAGCGGGTAGAGATAGATATCTAGCACGCAGGCGGTGCCGGTAAATTGCAGTTTGAGCGCATCGCCCTCGCGCACTTCGAGCCGCGGGGGCCCAAGGATGTTGGCGAGCGCGGTGGCGTTGCGGCCGATGACCGTTTCCAGCCCCGGCACCTGCATGATCCGGGGCGCGATGAAGCCGCCGGTGCTGGGGGCGACCGAGGGTCTTGCCGGCGTCATCGGTGGCGGAGCCTCGCCGCGCGCCACCGGGGGCGGCGCCGGTCGATCGGCGGCTGGCACGGTGGCGCAGCCGGCCAGCAGGCCGAGGGCGAGGAGCGAGGCTCCGGGTCTAGACATTGTCTGATCTTCCGCGATGAACGAGATGGGTGGCACTCGCCGCGCCGAGCACGGGGGCGAGCAGATTCAGGAAGGGGACCGTCAGCAGGGCGGCAACCAGTCCCCCCAGTGCGAAACGCGTCGGCGCGGCGATCGGGGCGGACGCTTCGTTCGCATGGCGGTGGCGCAGCCAGACCATGTCCTGCAATTCGCGCCCCAGCAGCACCGCATTGGCAAGCCAGAAGACCAGCGCCGTACCGACCCCGGTGAACAGCAGCACCAGCGCGAGCGGCAGGATAATGATATTCACCAGCAGCGCGCGCAGCGCGGAACGCGCGCTGTTCGCCAGCTCCTGCCGGAACGGCAGATCCGCGACGGCTGCGGCATGAGGATAATGCTTCGCCTCGACCGCGCGGACGATCTCGTCGGCGAAGAACTGCAGGACGAACAGGGCGACGATGCGAAACAGCAGCCAGGCGGCGATCGCGCCGATTGCGATCGCAAGGATGCCGGCGACCGCAGCGCTGTAATCCGCGGGCAGGCTGGCAACGACCCAGCGATCGATCGCTGCGTCGAGCGCGCCCCACAGGGCCAGCCCCAGCAGCGCGAAGATCGCCAGCGTCACCGCCAGGCTCTTGCCCAGCACGCGAAGGATCGCGGGGTCGCCCAATTGGCCGATCGACAGGGCAAGGGCGCGGGGGAGCGAAGTCATCAGAGCGCCAGCGATTGCGCGCGCCGCCCGCGCAAGTCAACGCCGCGCTTGGCGCGCCGGGGCCGAGCCGCTAACGGGCCACGACAAAGCGCAATCTACCGGAGCCTGCATGACCGACCCCCGCTACGACGTAATCGCCATCGGCAACGCCATCGTCGATGTGATGGCCCCATGCGAGGATGCACTGATCGAGGAACTCGGGCTCAACCGTGGCGGGATGACGCTGGTCGACACCGCGCGCGCCAACGAGCTTTACGACGCGATGGGCCCGGCGCGCGAAATCTCGGGCGGTTCGGCCGCCAACACGCTGGCGGGTATGTCGGCGCTGGGCGCGCAATGCGCCTTCATCGGCCAGGTCGCCGAGGACCAGCTCGGCCAGATCTTCGGTCACGACATCCGCGCCGGCGGGATCGATTTCGACACTCCGCCGCGCGCCACCAGCAACGATGAGAGCAATCCGCCGACCGCGCGCTGCCTGATCTTCGTCACCCCCGATGGCGAGCGGACGATGAACACTTTCCTCGGCGCGAGCCAGTTCCTTCCCCCTGCGGCGCTCGACGACGAGACCATCGCCAGCGCCGCAATCCTCTATCTCGAGGGCTATCTCTGGGATCCCGAGGAACCCCGCCGCGCGATGCGCCGCGCGATCGAGGTCGCGCGCAACGCCGGGCGCAAGGTCGCCTTCACCGCCAGCGAGAGCTTCGTGATCGAGCGCCACGGCGACGATTTCCGTCAGCTGATCGAGGACGGGATGATCGACATCCTGTTCGTCAACGAGGGCGAGCTGGCGACGCTGACGGGCGAAGAGACTTTCGAGGACGGTGTCGCCGCGCTCAAGGACAAGGTCCCGGTGCTGGTCGCCACGCGCGGCCCCCAGGGCGCGATCGCCATCGCCGATGGCATTCGCGCCGAAACCAAGGCCGAGCCGGTCGAGCGCGTGGTCGACACCACGGGCGCGGGCGATCTCTTCGCTGCCGGCTTCCTCACCGGCCACGCACGCGGCGAGACGCTCGAGACCTGCCTGCGCATGGGTGCGATCTGCGCCGCCGAAGTGATCAGCCACTACGGCGCGCGGCCCGAAGCGGACCTCAAGGCGCTGGTCGAGCAGGCCCTCGCCTGACGCGGAGCGGCGTGGGCGCTATTCGGCGCCCTGGCTCGCTTCGCGCTCGACCTCGCGCCAGCCGATGTCGCGGCGGCAGAAGCCGTCGGGGAAGTCGATCGCATCGACCGCGGCATAGGCTGCGGCCTGCGCTTGCGCGACCGACGGGCCTCTGACGGTAACGTTGAGGACCCGTCCGCCCGAGGCAAGGAGTCCGCCCTCGGCCGCAGCGGTCCCCGCTTGGAAGACCTTTGCGCCGCCTGCCTCCGCAGCCCCCAGTTCGATCGCGCCGCCTTTCTTCGGGGTGGCGGGATAGCCCTCGGCGGCCATCACGACGGTTAGCGCATAGTCCTCCGCGAACTCGGGCGCGGGTGCTTCCGCCAGCCGCCCTTGCGCGCAGGCGAGCATCAATTCGCCCAGATCGCTCTCCAGCCGCATCATCAGCACCTGGCATTCGGGGTCGCCGAAGCGGGCATTGTATTCGATCAGCTGCGGGCCGTCGGGCGAGAGCATCAGCCCGGCGTAGAGCACCCCCGAATAGGGCATGCCCGCCGCGCGCATCGCTGCCACGGTGGGTTCGATGATGTCCGCCATCACCCGCGACTGGAGCCGCTCGTCGAGCACGGGAGCGGGCGAATAGGCGCCCATCCCGCCAGTGTTGGGCCCGGTGTCGCCCTCGCCGACGCGCTTGTGGTCCTGCGCGCTGCCGAAGGGGACGATCGTGGTGCCATCGGTGAGCGCGAAAAAGCTCGCCTCCTCGCCGGTCAGGAACTGCTCGATCACCACCTCGGAACCCGCGCTTCCGAACTGGCCGTCGAACATTTCCGCAAGCGCTTCCTGCGCTTCCTCGCGGGTTTCGGCGATCACCACGCCCTTGCCAGCGGCGAGCCCGTCGGCCTTGAGCACGAAGGGCGCATCGAAACTCTTGAGCGCGCCCCAGGCCTGTTCGAGCGAAGTGGCGCGGGCATAGCGCGCGGTCGGGATGCCGGCGCGGATGCACAGATCCTTGGTGAAGCCCTTGCTGCCCTCGAGCTGCGCCGCTTCGCGCGAGGGACCGAACACCGCGACGCCCAGGCCGCGCAGATGATCGCCGAGCCCGGCGACCAGCGGCGCCTCGGGACCGATCACCACCAGCCCGATGTTCTCGGCTTGGCAGAAGGTGCCGACCGCGTCATGATCGGTCATGTCGAGATCGATGCAGCGGGCGTGTTCGGCGATCCCCGGATTGCCCGGCGCGGCGTAGAAACTGTCCCCCGCAGCGGCCAGCAGGCGGGATTGCGCCAGCTTCCACGCCAGCGCATGTTCGCGGCCACCCGAACCCAGCAGAAGGATATTCATGGCGAGCGATTCTCCGGATGACGATGCGAATGCGGGGCTCGTAGCGCGCAGCGGCGACGGCGACAACGCGCAGCCTTATTCGATCAGCGAGATTTCATCGCTGCTCAAGCGCACGGTCGAGGACCGTTTCGGCTTCGTGCGGCTGCGCGGCGAACTGTCGGGGGTCAAGCGCGCCGCCTCGGGGCATCTCTACGCCGCGCTCAAGGACGACAAGGCAGTGCTCGATGCGGTGATGTGGCGCGGCAATTGCCAGCGGCTGCCGTTTGCGCCCGAGGACGGGTTGGAAGTCGTCGCGACCGGCAAGCTCACTACCTATCCGGGGCGCTCCAAATACCAGATCGTGATCGAGCGGATGGAACTCGCCGGCGAGGGCGCGCTGCTGGCGCTGCTCGAGCGCACCAAGACGCGGCTCGAAGCCGAGGGATTGTTCGCAAGCGAACGCAAGCGCGCGCTGCCTTATCTGCCGCGCACCATCGGAGTGGTGACCTCGCCCACCGGCGCGGTGATCCGCGACATCCTCCACCGGCTGGCGGACCGCTTCCCCAGCCGCGTGCTCGTCTGGCCGGTGCTGGTGCAGGGCAAGGGCTCGGCGGATCAGATCGCCGCCGCGGTGCGCGGCTTTTCCGACCTGCCCGAGGGCCACCCCGACCGCCCCGACCTCGTCATCGTCGCGCGCGGCGGCGGCTCGATCGAGGATCTG
>JAHJPT010000308.1 GCA_018819685.1 Alphaproteobacteria bacterium | reverse complement strand
GCATATCTGCCGCCTGTTCGCCGCCAAGCTCGACGATGTCGAAGCCGGTTTCGGGATCGAGATGATGCGTCTGCGCGCGAGCTGGGCCGAGCCGCTGGCGCTGGCGCAGCAGGATCTCGAAGCGGCGGCGGAGCGGCACGGCACCTCGCTCGCCGCCTGCATCGATCGGTTGTCGGTGCGGCTGGGCGAAGGCGCGGTGACTCGCCCCGTACTCCATGCCAGCCATATCCCCGAACGCGCGCAGCGTTGGCAGCCCCCGCTTGCGCCGCAAACCCCCTCGCAGACCGAACTCGCCTTTCACCAGCGCCCGCTCAAGCTGCTCGACAGACCCGAGCGGATCGCGGTGCTCTACGCCACTCCCGACGGCTATCCGCAACGCTTCCGCTGGCGTGGCAACGTCCACGATGTGGCCCGCGTCGAGGGGCCCGAGCGGATCGCGCCAGAATGGTGGCGCGAACGCGGCGCAGCGCGGCTGCGCGACTATTATCGCATCGAGGATGGGGAAGGGCGGCGCTACTGGATCTATCGCCAGGGTCTGGTGGGCGATGGCCGCGGCGGGCTGCCCGACTGGTATCTGCAGGGCCTGTGCGCGTGAGCGCGGCCGCGACCGTTTGTTGTGTCGACCCGGCTCCGAAGGCTTGCTTTCCCGCTGCGGCGCGATCTAGACCCGGCGTCATGCTCTCCGCTTCTCGCGCCGCTTTCGCTCTCATCCTCACGGCGCTGCTGCTTGCGCTGAGCCCGGGCTCCGCAATCGCACAGGAGACCGTGGTGGTGACCGAACTGCCGCCCTACACGACGCAGCAGGCCGACGGACGATGGAGCGGGCCCGCGATCGATCTCTACCGCGCCGCGGCAGACCGAACGGGCAAGGCCTATCGGCTCGTCGCCGCCAGCCAGGGCACGGGGGAACCGGATTTTCCCGTCTATGCCGATCCCAATCTGCCCTCGGGGCAAATCCGCAGCCTGCCGCTTCACACCGATTCGATCGGCCTGATCGGGATCGGCAACCGCTCGGGCTTTACAATGGGATTGCTCGGTCTTCTCACACCCGGCTTTTTCAAGACCGTCGCCATCGTTGCGCTGCTGGTCCTGATCGCGGGGACGATCTTCTGGCTGGTCGAACGACGGGGAAACGACAATCTCCAGGCCGATGGCAGCAAGAGCAGGGGGATCGGTCAGGGGTTCTGGTGGGCAGGTGTGACCGCCACCACCATCGGCTATGGCGACGTCGTGCCGCGCACGGGCGGGGGGCGCATCGTGGCGATGATCTGGATGCTGTTCTCGATGGCGCTGACCGCGGTTTTCACCGCCTATCTGGTGTCGCTCACAGGCCAGCAGGGTGGAAGCCGCAGCCTGAGCGAGGCTGTGGCCGGCAAGCAGATCGGCATCGTCGCAGGGGGGGCGGTGGTCCGGTCCGATCTCTCGCAAGCCGAAGCCGTTCAGACATTCGCCACTCTCGACACCGCGCTTGCCGCTTTCGATCGCGGCACAATCGATGCGGTCGCCTATCCCTATCAGCCAGCGCGCAAGGCGGCCGGAGATCGAAACGTCAGCGCTACCGACGGATCGATCGCGCTGCCGGTGTTCCGGGTCTCCTCGGACGAGTTGCGCCAGGAACTGGACCGGGCAATCCTCTCTCCCGCATGGCAGGAACGGGTCCAGCAAGCCTTCTCCCGCTGAGCAGCTCTCAAGCCGCCGCGGACCGCTTTACCCCCTGACAAAAGAGGCTTTGCCGGCCTTCCGCCGGTCATCGTGCTTGCATAAAGTTATGCGGAACATATAAAGAACATATGGCGTCGCAAACCACCCTCGAAAAGCTCGCAATCCTGGCCGATGCGGCCAAATACGACGCATCCTGCGCCTCGTCGGGAACCGCGAAGAAGGATTCGCTCGGCGGCAAGGGTCTCGGCTCGACCGAGGGGATGGGGATCTGCCACGCCTATGCGCCCGATGGTCGCTGTATCTCGCTGCTCAAGATCCTGCTGACCAATCACTGCATCTTCGACTGCCACTATTGCATCAACCGCAAGAGCAGCAATGTGCGCCGCGCGCGCTTCACCCCGCAGGAAGTGGTCGATCTGACGCTGGCCTTCTACCGGCGCAATTACATCGAGGGGCTGTTCCTCTCCTCGGGGATCGTCAAGAGCTCGAACCACACGATGGAACAGATCGTAGAAGTCGCCCGCATCCTGCGGGTGGAGCACGATTTTCGCGGTTACATCCATCTCAAGACCATCCCCGAGGCGGATGCCGAACTGGCGCATCAGGCGGGGCTTTATGCCGATCGGGTCTCGATCAATGTCGAATTGCCCACCGATGCCGGGCTCACCCGGTTGGCGCCCGACAAGAATGCCCGCCAGATCGAAGGGGCGATGGGCAAGGTCAAGGCGGACCTCGTCGAGGCCAAGGATGCGCGCAAGCGCTTCCGCCATGCCCCTCGCTTCGCCCCGGCGGGCCAGTCCACCCAGATGATCGTGGGGGCGGATAAGGCCAGCGATGCCGATATCGTCGGCAAGGCGAGCCGGTTGTACGACAATTTCGGTCTGCGCCGGGTCTATTACTCGGCCTTCTCGCCGATCCCCGATGCCAGCGCGGTGCTCCCGCTCAGCCGCCCGCCGCTGATCCGCGAGCATAGGCTCTATCAGTCCGACTGGCTGATGCGCTTCTATGGCTACAAGCCCGCCGAGGTGATGCAGGCGACCGATGTTGATGGCAATCTGCCGCTCGATATCGACCCCAAGCTGGCCTGGGCGCTCAAGTTCCGTGAGAATTTCCCGCTCGACGTCAACCGTGCGAGCCGCGAGCAAATGCTGCGCGTGCCGGGGCTGGGAGTGAGGGCGGTCGATCGCATCGTCGCGAGCCGTCGCCACCGCACGCTGCGGCTCGACGATGTGGCGAAGCTCACCGTGTCGATCGCCAAAGTGCGCCCCTTCATCTGTACGGTGGACTGGCGCCCGGTGACGCTGACCGACCGCGCCGATCTGCGCAGCTTGCTGGCACCCAGGCGCGAGCAACTCGAGCTGTTCGCGGCATGAAACCTCGCACTTTTCCGTCATCCCAGCGAAAGCTGGTATCTGCGTCCGCCCGGTCCAGTCCTAATTCACCAGACCCCAGCTTTCGCTGGGGTGACGACGGGACGAACGCGGCATGACTGCACTCCAGCATCTCGCTGC
>JAHJPT010000307.1 GCA_018819685.1 Alphaproteobacteria bacterium | reverse complement strand
CTTGGCTCGCCAGCGAGCAGACGTCGCCTACCAGGAGTGGTAGTTCAGTTGGTTAGAATACCGGCCTGTCACGCCGGGGGTCGCGGGTTCGAGTCCCGTCCGCTCCGCCAGTATTGATAAGGGTTAGCAGGTAAGTACCTGCTAACCCTTTTTTCGTTTTCCAGCTCCGTGTCCTAGCGCTGTCCTAATCTCGTTAGGTTCGACTCACGGGAAAGCGACGATGTACTGATCGCTAGCGACTTAGCCAGATGTCGACCCTCAGAAACTACATACCGGTCGACGCGGAAGCTCCTGACGACATTGATGCGCCCAGGCCGCTGATCTCGTCGCAAAAGTCGAGCCGCACCACCAATGCCTCCAAGTCGAACCGCCCAGCGCTCGCAAACGCCATCCCCGTCCAGGACATCCGGTGGCGGAGGAATTTGCATTGCGAGAACCAGGCGAAGCATCGGCCTGTGAATCTCTTCACGGAAGAGCTACTCAAACCCATTCGGGTGCAAGAAAAGCCAGGTGAATCAACAACTTGAAGCACTCATCAGGGGGGCTTGAGTGCTTCGGCAAGTGGCCCACCCGACTGTACGCTCTAGGCAGTTCGCTCCCGCCAGCAACCTAGGGTGTCGAGGCCGACCGGAAGCTAAGCCTGTTCTGCGGGTAGTGCTGAGGTGAAAGTGAGCAAAGTGATCAACCTACCCCGCTGTTTATTGAGCAGCGGTGTTCGAGGAGTGATCACCGTGGACATGATTGGCAGGATCCCTGTGCCATCCACGCTTTCGCGCGAAGTGTCGGTGGTGGTCAGCGTTTCTGGTAGAGCTCAGCATCCCGTGGGCCGTGACATCGTCGAGTTTCAGGCAGTTGCACCCGGCCGAGGCATCATCCGCAAGGAAGCCCACGTGCAGCAGTTCCGCTCCAGCTTCAACGCGTTCCTGCAGCAACTTTTCACTGCTTGCGCCCGAGTCCTGCACATTCACCCAGCGACTCCGCTGTCGGCCAGCATCGAAATTGGCCGCACTGTACTCCCGAAGGCATTCGAGGAGGTCCACATCTGGGAATGGCAAGCGCCAAATTGGAAGTCCGCTCTTCGCCTGAAGTAACGTCGAGTCGGTAGTAGGTGTAAAGGCGTGGGCAGCTGCCTGTCCGCTCTGCGCGGCCGGCAAGTGTCACGCCTCCGCCAAAGTTTTGCTGCTCAAGAGCTGAAGGGGACAGGCACGATTAGGTGACATGTTGTAACGTATGCGGCCGCATGGTCAGCTAGACCCATGCGCGCAAGCGAGGGCTGTCTGGCCAGCCGAAATTCGCCACGAAGATGGCCGCATAACGAAGGACGCTCCGGATGGCTCGGAAAAAGAATAGCGCAGGCGGCGGCGTGCTCGTAGTGCTCGCGTTCGCCGTGATTGTCTTATTGCAGGTCCCGAAGCAAGTTTGGGTGCTTCTTGGTGGCATCGCCGTCGCCGTCCTCATCGGCCTCATTGTCTTTTGGAACAAGGCGAAGAGCGACCAACTGGCCGAGGAGCATCGTGAGCAGCAGCGCTCAGATGGTGGCCCTAAGCTCTCACGGTCGAACACGAAAACCACGAACGCTTTGGGCGGCGGTCGTGTCGAACCAGGAATTGACCTCGAATTGTTTCGAAGCGCGAGGCCGACTCCGACTGAAGTGCCGCCTTCCAGAAGCACGTCGCTGTTCAAGAATGCTGGCGCCGCTTCCACGGCGCGCTGGATTCCCTTTGGTGAGGAAGTGACGGTCGCAGGAGCGCGATTCTCCGGCGGCCTCATCTACGTTGGCTCGAGGCTGGAAGCGCCGGTTGGAGGCGTTGACCCTTGCCTCATCGACCCGACGAAGACCGTAGCGAAGCAGGGAAGCTATACGCAGGGGGACATGGGGTACTGGCCCAGCTATTCGGACATTTCGCCAGTCGCTCGACGTGCATACCTGAACTGGATGGTTGAAGGTCGTCGGGCCCCAGAGGCGGATGTCGGGTACGTCTTCCTCTTTATCTATGGGCTCGAGCGGCGCCTCATCGTCGATGCAACCCTCGTCACTGCAGAGGAGCGCCAGCAAATCATGGCCGAGGTGGCCGCGCTCCTCAACGTCTATGGTGGCAAATCCAATTCGCTACGGCGCTACGCTGACGCGCTGCTCGACTGGGTAACCCTGTCTCAGGACCACGCTGACCTATATAAGAAGCCAGTGCCGTCCTTCGCTCGCTCCATGGAGCTGCCGTTCTATATGCGCCTGGCTCTGGGCGAGACCGCAGTCGACCAGGTTCCAGTCCCCGTACATCTGGCGGTCGCCTGGGCGCGTCTCGACCCATCTATTGTTCTCAGGACGCCTGCGGTCAGGTGCGCCCCTGGGTTCGACAAGCTCTTTGCCATCAAGTACGAAGAGGCCGGCGGCATCCAGCTGCCTCACAACAAATCAAAGCTTCGACTGGTGTATCAGCCGGCGTCGGGCGGGTTCCGCGGGAAGACCATAACGCTGAGCTTTGGCGATACGCCCGACATCACTGCGTTGACCCGGCCGCAGCAGCAACTGCAATCGCTGGTGGACAAGACCACCGAGGCCCTCGACTCCTACAGCCGGGCGCTCGGCAAGAGCGCAGGCGCAGGGCCTGCGTCGGAACTGTTTCTTCAGCTTCCTGTGGCGCTGTGGCCTGAGCACGCCAAAAATTCGTTGGAGCAAGTGCAAAAGCGGGTCGGTGCTGGCATGGTGTCGATGTCGTCGAAGGACCTCCAGGGTGCGCTTGGTGTAGAAACGACCTTCACGCGCGAGAAGATGTTGACGTTGGCGAGGACGCTCGAAGGCTTCAACATCGGCATGGAGCCGGACGTGCTGGCCGGTGCTAGGAACCCCAAGCCCGAAGACCCCGTGGTGTTGTTCTCAATCCCGCCGGGGCAGGGGACCACCAGAGATTCCGGGTATCAAGCTGCGGCGCTTACGCTGGAGCTTGCTGCGGCCGTGGCGGCCGCGGACGGTGAATTCAGCGCCGGCGAGATGGCGCTCCTTCGCAAACAGGTCCTCTCTTGGGAGCATCTCTCTGAGCGCAGCAGCCGTCGCCTCCTTGCGCACCTCCGCCTGCTCATGCTCGCGCCGGTGTCGCTGACCTCCCTGAAACGGAAGCTCGAGCCGCTCGATGCAAGTGCCAAGGAGACTCTGGCGGTGTTCATGGCGACAGTGGCTGCGTCCGATGGCGACGTGACCCCTAAGGAGGTCAAGCTCCTGGAGTCTGTCTACAAGGCTCTCAACATCGATGTGACCCGGGTCTTCTCAGACGTGCACGCGGTCGTTGTGCATTCGGAGGCGTTGGCCGCGCGGCGCGCCTCACCTGTGACGCCGTCGGCGGTCACGGCGGGCACTGTAGGGCTCGGAAGCTCATCTGCCACGGCAGCTGGTCCCGGAGCGTCTCCGCCCGAGCGCCTCGAAGAACAGATTTCGCCGGCTGGTGCAGAGGTGGCTCAGCCAGCACCTGCGGCTCGGCCTCCATCCGTGCAGCCTGAGGCTCTGGCTAGTGAACCTGCTGTGGCCAAGCTGGATGCTGCACGACTCGAGGCCTTGAGAAAGGACACGGAGCGGGTTTCGGCCCTTTTGGGTTCAATCTTTGCAGACGAGTCGGCGGACCCAACAGCGACAGCCTCACCGGTCACGCTTTCGCCCGACGAGGTGCCACCGCAGCCACCCTCGGAACTCGCTCGACGCGACGCTTCGAGTGGCCCGGTTGATGGCCTCGCGCGGCTCGTTGAAGGCAAGGCAGAGCCCGCGTTCCGCATACCGGCGCCCCCAAAGGAATCCGAGGCAGAGAAGGTTGAGGCGATGGCCCCCGCGCCTGAACCGAAGCGTGACCCGCCCGCGCCGGAGATTCGGGCGGTTGCAGTTCCTGCCGACCCACGAACGCCTGTCGAGAAGCCAGTGGCCGGCCCACCTGGTTTCAAGCTGGATGCAGCCAAGATTGCGGCCCTGCGAAAAGACACCGAACGTGTCTCCGCTCTTCTCGGGTCCATTTTTGCGGAGGAGCCGGTCATCGAGGAAGTTGCGGCTGCCGAACCAGACGTCGACGAGCTAAGTGACGGTGTTCAGACGCGCATACTTGGTCTTGATGAAGCGCACACGGCGTTCGCGCGGATGATGCTGTCAAGGCCGCGGTGGACCAGGGCTGAGTTGCAAGACCTGGCAACCGACCTCAAGCTGATGCTCGACGGCGCGCTGGAGCGGGTCAACGAGGCCTCGTTCGATGTCCATGACATGCCTTTCACAGAGGGCGATGACCCCGTGGAAGTAAATCCTGAAGTTCTGGAGATGATTGCAGCATGAGCACCATTCGCCCTCGAGACCGCGATGCGGTCATCCAATCGCTGCGCGCCGGCGTCGTTCCTCGCACTGGTCAACATCTCATCCAAGTCGGCCGCGTACGGGAAATCGAAACCCTCGTCGGGGACATCTCACGTATCGCCGACGGCGGCTCGACCTTCCGGTTGGTGATTGGCGAGTACGGCGCCGGCAAGACCTTCTTCCTCAACCTCGTGCGAGCCATCGCGCTGGAGAAGAAGCTTGTTGTGGCCAGCGCTGACTTGAATCCCGACCGTCGCTTGCACGCAACCGGCGGGCAGGCTCGCTCCCTCTACGCTGAACTGATGCGCAACGTAGCTACTCGCACTCGTCCAGAGGGCGGAGCGCTCTCTGGCGTCGTTGAGAAGTTCATCTCAACCGCGCAGGCCGAAGCGACGAAGGAGGGCGTCGAATCGGAGGTCGTCATCCGCCGCAAGCTGGACAATCTCACCGAGCTCGTGGGCGGATACGACTTCGCTGATGTCATCGCCGCTTACTGCCGCGGTGTCGAGAAGGACAACGAGCAACTGAAATCCGACGCGGTGCGCTGGTTGCGCGGCGAATTTGCGACCAAGACCGATGCCAGGCAAGCGCTAGGTGTCCGCTCCATCGTGGACGACGGCGCGGTGTACGACCAGCTCAAGCTCTTGGGGCGATTCGTGCGGCTGGCGGGCTTCGCAGGCTTGCTCGTGAATCTTGACGAGATGGTCAACCTCTACAAGATGGCCAGCAAGCAAGCGCGAGACGGCAACTACGAGCAGATTCTTCGCATCCTCAACGACTCGCTGCAGGGCAACACGGAAGGGCTCGGCTTCATCCTGGGCGGCACGCCCGAGTTCGTGCTCGACCCCCGTCGCGGTTTGTACAGCTACCAGGCGCTCGCGACCCGCCTGGCTCAAAACAGTTTCGCGACCGAGGGTCTCGTCGATTTCAGCGGTCCAGTCGTCAGGCTGGCGGCGCTGTCGCAGGAGGACCTGTACCTTTTGCTGCATAAGGTGGTCGAGGTCTACGCACTTGGGGATGCCTCCAAGCATCTGCTGCCAGAGCAAGGCATTGCGAGCTTCATGGAGCACTGCTCTCGACGCGTGGGCGATACCTACTTCCGAACGCCGCGCACGACCATCACGGCATTCGTCAACCTGCTGGCCGTGCTGGAGCAGAACCCTGGTACCGCGTGGGAAGAGCTCCTCGGGGGCATCGCGCTCGAGGTCGATACCACGGGCGCTGAAGATGGAGCTGTCGAGGCTGAGGCCGGCGATGGCGATAGATTCGCTACCTTCAAGCTTTGACGCTACCGGTCCGTGGCTGCTGATTCTTCGGCCTTTTTCCAGCTGGACGAGCGCATCCAGCGCTTCATCTGGGCTGAGGGCTGGGAAGAGCTGCGGGAGGCTCAGGAAGCGGCCATTCCTTTCATCGTCAAGGGTGACCGAGATGTCATCGTGGCCGCTGCGACGGCTGCGGGCAAGACGGAAGCGGCCTTCTTCCCGGCGCTTACGAAGGTCGTCCAGCAGCCGGCGGTGGGGCTCATCGTCTATATCAGCCCGCTGAAGGCACTCATCAACGACCAGTTCGGCAGGCTCGAGCGCCTCTGTGAACAGCTAGAGCTGCCGGTGTGGCCCTGGCACGGTGACATCTCTAGTTCCCAGAAAACGCGTTTTCTGCAGAAGCGGCATGGGGTCCTGCTGATTACACCGGAGTCGCTTGAGGCGATGCTCTGCAATCGCGGCTCTTCGGTCGCCGGCGTCTTTGCGCAAATCTCATACTTCGTGATTGACGAGCTCCATGCCTTTATCGGCTCAGAGCGCGGCAAGCAGCTCCAGTCGCTCATGCACCGCATCGAGACCGTGCTCGCGCGGACGGTCCCGCGCATCGGACTCTCCGCAACGCTTGGCGACATGAATCTGGCCAAGGAGTTCTTGCGGCCAGGTCGAGGCGCTACCGTGCAGCTGGTGCAGTCGAGCTCGTCGACCAGCAGCCTCATGGTCCAAATCAAAGGTTACGAGGAGCCGCTGGTCATCCCAACGCCAAAGGATGCTGCCACGAGCGCTGAGGAAGTCGTGCCTGACACGGACGAAGGCGGGGAGAAGGCTGAAGTCTCGGCTGGGAGCATCGCATCGCACCTCTTCGAGCACCTGCGTGGCTCCAACAACCTCATCTTCCCGAACTCCAGGCGCCAGGTGGAGCTGTATACGCACCTGCTCAACCGGATGTGCGAGCAGCGGCATGTTCCCAACGAGTTTTGGCCGCACCACGGCAGCTTGAGCAAGGAAATTCGTTCGGAGACAGAGGCTGCCCTCAAGCAGAAGGAGATGCCAGCGACAGCCGTCTGCACCAACACCTTGGAGCTCGGCATCGACATCGGCGCGGTGAAGAGCGTGGCGCAGATTGGCTCACCTCCAACGGTTGCCAGCCTCCGTCAACGGCTCGGGCGTAGCGGGCGACGCAAGGGCGAGCCGGCCATCCTGCGCGGCTACTGTGTGGAGGATGCCATTGGTCCCAACGCGGCGCTCGGAACGGAGCTGCGCCTTGAGACGCTCCAGATGGCAGCAATGGTCTCGTTGCTCGTGGAGGGCTGGTTCGAGCCACCGCGCGTTCACGGCGCCCATCTGTCCACCTTGGTGCAACAGATGCTTTCCGTCATCGCCCAGCGCGGTGGAGCAACGATTGCGGAGCTGT
Source organism: Alphaproteobacteria bacterium (assembly GCA_018819685.1). Lineage (GTDB taxonomy): Bacteria > Pseudomonadota > Alphaproteobacteria > Sphingomonadales > Sphingomonadaceae > Qipengyuania > Qipengyuania benthica. The sequence goes on along the minus strand of JAHJPT010000307.1, from coordinate 1,562 downwards.
ATCAGCTTCTGTGTTCCAGCGGCGCACCCTTCTTTGGTGTGAGCAAGGCCGAGTTCATGGAGTTGGTTCGGCACCTTGGGAGCAAGGAAATGCTCACTCAGGATTCGTCTGACGACCTTCTGCCCGGAACGCTCGGCGAGAAGTTCGTGAACCACTATCAGTTCTATGCCGCGTTCGCGAGCGAAGAGGAGTTCCGTATCGTGGCCGGCGGTCACGCGCTGGGGACCCTCCCGGTCGAGCAGTCGCTGCGCGTCGGTGAACGCATCCTCTTTGCCGGCAAGACGTGGAGGGTGGAGGAGGTCGATGAGCCGCGGAAGACCATCTATGTCTCGCGCACCGGAGGCGGGGTGCCTCCACTGTTCTCAGGAAACGGCGGTCGTGTGCACACCAAGGTGCGTCAACGGATGCGAGAGATGCTCGAGGGTAGCGACGTACCAACCTTCCTCGACGCTACTGCCAAACGTTTTCTTAACGAGGCTAGGAAAGGGTACAAAGACCTCAAACTCCGCGATGCGAGCTACATCGTCTCGGGTCGTCACGTGCTGCTCACAACATGGCTTGGAGATGCTGGCAATGAGGCTGTTGCCTGCCTCTTGATTCGTCGCGGCTACGATGTCTCCTGCGGCGAGTTGGGCGTCACGGTTTTCGACGGTGAGCCGGTCATCCAAGACATCCTCGACACGCTGGTCGACGCCGGCTCCGAACCTGCGCCACCGCTCGACATCTTGCTGGCAGATGCGAAGAACCTCGCTCGAGAAAAATGGGATTGGGCGCTGCCGGCCGGCTTGCTGCGGAAAACGTATGCGAGCTTGCATCTGGATCTCGATGAGGCGCTGAAGTGGGCGGCGGGGCCGCGGCGGCAATGAGCCACAGCATGCGTCATTCGTCGCATGAAATCCCCGAAATCCCGCTACCTCGATGACCGAATCAATGCTTATGGCCTGTGGCCAGGTGAGGTGTCCCCGCTCCACTGTCTTGGCGCCAGCATCAGGCCGGTGGGCCGGTGGGCCGGTGACCGGCTGCAGTCGGTTCAAGCGTAAGCGCACGGCGAAGTCATCTTGATTGCCTGAGAGTTGGCGGGCATCGTGTCCGCGATGAATGATGTGGACGCAATAGGTGGTGTGGTTAAGCGGGCGACCCGTCGCAAGCACAGTGCGCGGTTCAAGGCCGAGGTCATTGAGGCGTGCCGGCAGCCGGATGCTTCTGCCGCGGCGATCGCGAGGCTGTACAACCTGAATGCGAACGTGGTGCACCGGTGGCGTGCCGATGATCGCAGGGCTGCGTCGCCGAAGGCAACTGACGCTCCAACCTTGCCGATGCCCGACTTCATCGCGCTCGATGTGCAGCCCGAAGCCGAGATGCCGGCCCGTGACATCCGCATCGAACTGAAGCGAGGCAGCGCCACCGCAGTGGTGCATTGGCCGGTGGAATCAGCGTCGTCGTGCGCAGCCTGGCTGCGAGAGTGGCTGCGTTGATCCGCGTCGACGCCGTGTGGCTGGCCACCGAGCCGATCGACATGCGCGCTGGCACCGAGACGGCGCTCGCGCGCGTCGTGAAGGTGT